>CAINAY010000253.1 GCA_903846425.1 uncultured Noviherbaspirillum sp. | reverse complement strand
CGACAAGTCAACCGGCGCGATCTTCGTCGATCGTATTCTCTCGACGCCGATGCGATATCCCTGCAACTACGGCTATATCCCGCACACCTTGGGTGGCGATGGCGACCCCGCCGATGTGCTCGTGATTCTGCCGCTACCGCTTGTGCCGGGCTCGAGATCCTTGTAGTGCTCAAAAAAATGACCAATACGATCGAGCCAGTGTTTCGATACGTTGCCGATATCCTGAACGTGACTGTAGCCATTGAAGATCTTGTCGACCGGTACGGCGAGTACTTTGGCATCGCCTCCGGATTCATCCTGCATCTTTAATACGCCAATCGGCCTGCAACGCACAACGACGCCTGCCAACAGTGGAAACGGCGTAATCACCAATACGTCAACCGGATCACCATCATCAGCGATGGTGTGTGGAACATAGCCGTAATTACATGGATAGTGCATAGCGGTACCCATGAAACGATCAACAAAAATCGCTCCCGATTCCTTATCAACTTCGTATTTGATCGGATCGGCATTCATTGGGATTTCGATGACTACGTTGAAATCGTTTGGCAAATCGCGGCCAGCTGGTACCAGATTCAAACCCATTTTTACCTCAAAATAAAAAACAAACGAGAGATTATTAAACGCGCGATTATAGCGGCACTGGCTTTCGGTGCGCTTACATCGACAAGAGTGGCGTCATTTGAACGACTGTTTGAACGACTGTTTGCAGAAATGCTTGACCGTTTATTTGCGCCATCAGGATTTAGCTGTGAGCGGCAACAATGTCATCGCGCACTGACGATAATGATCCGCAGCGGCTTCAGGTTGATTCAACTCTTCATGCAATTGGGCCAGCCGCAAATGGGCTTCTTGCCGCGTGCTTAAATCGCTACCAGAAAGCGACTGTTCTAAATGGCGCTGGGCTTTGCCCCATAATTTTTGCTTCAGGCACAGCACACCTAAGGCCAGCGAAATTTCAGTATCGTTAGGACGCTCTTTCAGCCAATGCTCGCAATGCTCAATTTGTTTTAGCAGCGTTGATGAACCTGCCGGCGCTGCGACCTGCCGATAAGCGCGCAACAAACGCGAATCCCAGGTTTTTGTTAATGCCGCCTCAAGAATCGAAGAAGCTTCGATTTGCTGACCAATTTTTATAAAGGCATTCGCCGCTTGTACCGCAACGATGGTACTCACCCTATCTTCTGAGGGCACTTTGGACCAAAGTAGTTTCAAGGATTCTGGATCTTCACTGGCTTTCGTCAGCAAGGCCTCGTAAGCCACATCTCGCAGCCGTCGTGAAAGTGTGGGATGCAGTGATTTATGCTTATCTAACAAACGCACTAGTCGCAATACCTCGGGCCAGTTGCGTGCGTTTTGATGCACCTTGAGCGCTAGCCGTAAGGCCTGAGTATGACGAATACCGCTGGTGTTTAATTCACGTAACGCATCCAGCGCGCGATCCGTTTCTTTGACATCTTCGGCATATAACTCGACTGCTGTCATCAATCTAGCAGTTCGTAAATTGGTATCGTCATCCGCTTTTAATAGCCATTCATCGCGTCGGCTAAGTTGCTGCATGCGCTGTGCTGCACGCGCACCAATCAACGCCGCTAGACCGGCATTGTCAGGCGAAGTAGCGGCGCGTTCAGCTAATTTTTCTGCACGACCAAAACGACCTTCGAGATAACTTTGCAAAGCTTCATTCAGCGCGCGGCCCGATTCACGCAACTGCCGCATTGCGCGGTACTGCTCTACTTGACGCGGCAGCGCCAGAGTCGCACGTACAGCGGCGAGAATCCCCAGCACAAAGGAAAAACTGGCGAGCAACACCACAATGAAAAAATTCAGAGAAAAATCAACCCGGTAGGGTGGATAAAACAAAACGACATTACCGGGATTAAAGCGCGCGAGCACTGCCAATCCAATGGCGGATGCTAACAAGATCATGAGCCAGATAAAAAAGCGCATGGTAATCAGGGACGCGAACGAGACTGACGAACGGCAGCAAGGCTATGCGAGAGTGTCGGCATTTCAAT
>CAINAY010000252.1 GCA_903846425.1 uncultured Noviherbaspirillum sp. | reverse complement strand
TTCACATCCTCAGCAAGCACCGCATCGCCATTGTTAAAGCGCGCTTTCGGATTGATCTTAAACGTCATCGCCATACGATCCGGTGACAGCGTCATATCCTCGGCCAGCAAGCCATACATGGTTGCCACTTCATCCGCAGAGTTGATGGCGAGTGATTCAAACATCAGGTTAGAGACACCGGCGGCGGCAACGCCCTTCATAGAAAACGGATTAAATTTATCAAAGCTAGTCCGTGAATCTGGATTGGCGAGATAAAGCTCGCCGCCTTTAGGGGCATCCGGATTTAAGTAGTCGAAGTGCGTAAATTGCGGCGAATATTTAGGCGTGTCATACAAAGAAAATGCATGCGCGGCCCAAACCGAAGCAGAAAAACTGCTAACTGCGGCAACAATAATGGTGGCGAAAATTCTAATCATGGCTCTATCTGCATGCGTAAACCCGATAAGCATAGCGTTTTTCGCTCGATACCGCGCATTCATACGTCATTCGATGGCATTTGCCCTCGACTGGTCATCCGCCCTAAAATGGCGCGTTTGGCTGGCACACGCGCCGGTTTATGGTCTGACAGGAGTTTGACATGGCATTCTTGCAAGGTAAAAAAATACTGATAACGGGCGTTCTTTCGAATCGTTCTATTGCTTACGGCATCGCGCAAGCCTGCCATCGTGAGGGCGCTGAACTCGCCTTCACGTATGTCGGCGAACGATTTAAAGAGAGAATCACTGAATTTGCTCGTGATTTTGGCAGCGAATTGATATTTGACTGCGATGTCGGCAGCGATGAGCAGATTAACGCGGTCTTTGCCGACCTCGGAAAATCCTGGAGCCAACTTGATGGCTTAGTGCACGCCATTGGCTTCGCACCACGTGAAGCGATTGCAGGTGATTTTCTAGACGGCCTCTCGCGAGAGAACTTTCGAATCGCTCACGATATTTCAGCCTACAGCTTCCCCGCACTCGCCAAGGCAGCTTTGCCTATGCTGTCATCGCAATCAGCCTTGCTAACCTTGTCGTATCTGGGCGCGCTGCGCGCTCTGCCTAACTACAACACCATGGGCCTAGCCAAGGCATCGCTCGAGGCCAGCGTGCGCTACTTGGCTGAATCGCTGGGTAAGCGTGGCGTACGCGTCAACGGTATCTCGGCTGGCCCGATCAAGACACTAGCCGCTTCTGGCATAAAAGACTTTGGCAAAATTTTGAATTTTGTAAAAGAGAACGCACCGCTACGCCGCAACGTCACATTAGAAGATGTAGGCAACGCATCCGCGTTCTTGCTATCCGATCTGGCTGCAGGTATCACGGGTGAAATCACCTATGTTGATGGTGGATTCTCGCAAGTGGTCGCTGGTATGGGTGGAGAAGAATAAGAGGCTGGGGCAATGCCCCACCTCTTTTAGTAAAACTACTGTACAATTCGCCCGCGCTGCAGCATTTGGCGCTTAGTTGCATCGCAAACCCTTAGCATCAACCTGAAGCCCCCCGCCTCCTGGTGCCCGTTTTATGAGCACCGTCCCGGCGCAAAGCTTTTGTGCCGAAACTCAATTCCGTTTCGTTTGTTTCGCTGGTAGGCGTTGCTTTTGTCATGTCGTCCTCCGTCGTCGGTGGTATCACCGCGTGCGTGTTGACGACCCTCTGAAAGACGCACAATGAATTTTGAATCCCTAGGACTCCATCCACTAGTCCTCAAGGCAGTAACTGATGCCGGCTATACCGAAGCCACCGCAGTGCAACAACAAGCTCTGCCCGCTGCCATCGCTGGCCGCGATTTGCTGGTCTCGTCGCAAACAGGCTCGGGCAAAACCGCCGCCTTTATGCTGCCTGCATTACACAAATTTGCTAGCGCGCCAGTAGCCGCCGCGCCAGCTAAAACTCCGAATCAAGTAGCTCAATCAGCACGTTCACGTGGTAACGAGCGCACGCGCTTTACGCCTGCGACTCCAAAAATGCTGGTGCTGACGCCCACGCGTGAATTAGCTCTGCAAGTCACTACCGCCACTGACAAATACGGCATTCATATGCGCCGCATCAAAGCGGTGTCTATTTTGGGTGGCATGCCTTATCCAAAACAGATGCAACTGTTGTCGCGCAATCCAGAGATTCTGGTCGCAACCCCAGGCCGCCTGATTGACCACATGGAATCTGGCAAGATCGATTTCTCGCAATTAGAAATTTTGGTACTCGATGAAGCCGATCGTATGTTGGACATGGGTTTTGTCGATGACATCGAACTAATCATCAGCAAAACGCCTGAAAGTCGTCAGACCATGTTGTTCTCAGCAACCTTGGATGGCATGGTGGGCAATATGGCTCGCCGTATCACTAAAGATCCTATGCTGATTCAAATTGCTGGCTCGTCAACCCGTCATGAAAATATTCAGCAACGCGTCCATTTTGTGGATGATCTGTCACACAAAAATCGTCTGCTTGATCACCTCTTGCGTGACTCGGCGATTGGCCAAGCAGTAGTTTTTACTGCCACCAAACGTGATGCAGACACCATTGCTGATCGTTTGAATATTGCTGGCTTTGCTGCCGCCGCACTGCATGGCGACATGCATCAAGGTGCACGTAACCGTACACTCAATAGTCTGCGCCAAGGTCAGTTACGTGTTTTAGTTGCTACTGATGTCGCTGCTCGCGGTATTGATGTTCCTGGCATTACTCACGTATTCAATTACGATCTGCCAAAATTTCCTGAAGATTATGTACACCGTATCGGTCGTACTGGTCGCGCTGGCCGTAATGGCATTGCTATCTCGCTGGTCAATCATGCAGAAGGCGTGCACGTTAAACGCATTGAGCGTTTTATTAAACAAGTGATCCCTATCGATGTCATCGAAGGTTTCGAGCCGAAGAAAAAAACCAGTGCAGCGGCTCCTAGTCGTCGTCCTGGATGGCGTCCTGGCGATGGCCGCAATGATTCACGCGGCGGTAAACCTGCCAAACCAGGTCAACGTACTTTTGCTAAACCCGCAGCGCCCCGCAAGGATAGCGCTGGATTTCGCGGTGATCGCAATCAACGAGGCGACACCGGCCGCGGTTAATACCTAGCTTGTTATTGCTCACTGGCTCCTGCGGGAGCCAGTGTCATTTGTAGTGCGCAGTTTCGAATGCGCGATAATTATCGATTGTTCTTAGCAGAGTCTCTCACCATGAACACACCAATCCGACTAACTTCTTTTTCGCACGGCGGCGGCTGTGGCTGCAAAATTGCACCCGGTGTGCTGTCTAGCATATTGAAACAAAGTCCCGGCTTTCCCGTTCCGTCCCAACTATTAGTTGGTATAGAGACCTCGGACGATGC
>CAINAY010000251.1 GCA_903846425.1 uncultured Noviherbaspirillum sp. | reverse complement strand
CCACCCGCACCTACCAAACCTGAGAGCACACCAATAATCGTACCTGCGCCAAACATGCCAGGTGCTTGCGGAAGTTCACGCGATGCGGAAGGTTTTTTATCCATCAGCATTTGCGTCGCAGAGAATCCCACGAAGATCGCAAAGAATAAAGCCAGACCAAATGAATTCAACTTAGTACCTATCCACGGTCCTATCCACGAACCAATCAAAATTCCCGGCGCCAGTACTTTTACCACCGGCCACAGCACGGCGCCTCGCTTGTGATGCGCACGCACAGATGAAAGGGAAGTAAACATGATGGTCGACAGTGATGTCGCAATCGCCATATGAACAATTAATTCGCGCGGAAAATCACGCGCTGTTAGTAGCATGGTTATGAATGGCACCATCAGCATGCCACCGCCTATGCCTAACAAACCCGCAGCAAATCCTGTGAAAGTACCCAACAGAAGAAACAAGAGAATCAAACTAATATCCATTCGGGACTTTCAATGAGATTTTTTTGGAATAAGTTTTTGCACAATGAATTTCCATTCGGCGGTCGTGACTGGCGTAATCGACAGTCGGTTACCACGACGCAAAATGATCATGTCAGATAATTCGGGATGCTCGCGCAATTCGGGCAAACCAATAAGTCGAGTTTTTGCTTTCGCCTGTACGTCGACTAATAACCAGCGTGGACTTTCCGGTGTGGATTTCGGATCGTAATACGGACTCTTACGATCAAACTGGGTGGGGTCGGGATAACTAGTGCTGTGCACTTCTGCCAAACCCGCAATACCCGGCTCGGCACAACTGGAATGGTAGAACAGCACGCCATCACCTACACGCATTTCATCACGCATAAAATTACGCGCCTGATAATTGCGCACTCCCGTCCACGGAACACTGCCAGCCTTTGCAGCGAGCGCATCATCGATGCTGGTCTCGTCGGGCTCAGATTTCATCAGCCAGTAACGCATTGTTTTTATTATGATGGAGCGAACACGCCCAATAAAAAAGCGGCTGCATATATGATGCAACCGCTAAAAATAAAATTCCCGCCAGTGCCGCTGTGCCGGCATCCTGAACCTATTCGGTTCAAGGCGGCCACAGTAGTTCAATATTGGGATCGTCGGACTAGCGACGTTCACGCCTACTAAACGAATCCCGCAGCCAGTGCAAGTGAATGGTTCAAGGAATATTGGCAATCGCGAACACGGCAGGAGTACTTAGTCTACCTTAAACCAAGCGACTGTCAAAGATTTTCGATAGCTGATTACACAAACTCTGCGCAGTTCTTGATGTGATCAAAAAAGTTTTTCTTGCGGCGCGAGTGCACTATCTAGCAATGTATTCATCGTTGTAATTTTCTCGCGCACTTCTGACAAACTCATGGAGGCAAATGGGCCTGTTGAATTGCGAGTTGCCAGAAAATCTGCAGCAATACCGAGCGCCGCCATCACAGCAATTCTATCGGTACCTTTAACTTTACCGGTGTCTCGAATCGAATTCATGCGTTCATCAAGGTAAGCGACCGCTTGCTTCAATGCGAGTTCTTCACCTTCTTTGCACGCCAGCCGATAAGCTTGGCCCATGATGGTCACGTCGAGAGTGGTCATACAGTCTCCTGGTCACTCGGTGAGGGCATAGTATCGATCAACGCCGACACGCGGTCGTGCGCTTCTTTCATGCGAGAAGAAAGCTGGGTATTTTCATCGGTCAGTGTTACCACTTCATGGCGAAGCTCCGCATTTTCGCGGCGCAAGGCGATTGTGAGTTCGGCCAACTGACTGACCTTGTCCAGCAAAGAAGAAAAATCGGAAACCATCCCGCAACTATAGTCGGGTGGGTTAATTTCCGTCAATACATTCAGGGACTTGTCGTACTTTCTTGAGATTTTAGCTGAGTGATGATGCGAAATTCGAAAGAATTCGCGTCGCTAACTGCTAGCAAGCCTTATAGAAAACGACAAAACGATGCAGCTTTATCACCATTTACTCAAATTTGAGCTCACCAAACTTGACAGCTACGCTGAATCACCCGCGCCCGGCTCTATAGTCCATAGACGACCATCGACTGTAATTAATGCCGTACAGATTTGCTTACCCGGGAAGAGATGAACGCAGGCTTCCCGATAACGACTTAGCTGTAATGCATAGTCTTCGCGCTGACTTTCCAAAAAATTCCGTTTGTAATCCAGCACCCAGACAATTTCGCCTATCGTCACCAACCTATCAATCAGCAACAACTGCCCTTGGTGGACTAGCGCCATCTCATTACGTGCAAAATCAAAGTGGGCGGGATCATAAAACTGTTTTAGTGAAGGTTCGGAAAGAATATTTTCTGCCTGAACGCAAATGATCTTCGCTTGCGCTGAAGTACACCGCAGCCACTTGGCTACCACACCGGATTCAGGAACAACCACCGGCCAGATAGCTTGATTCGTCAATCTCTCCATCAAGGCATGCAGCAAGCTGCCTTCTAGCGTGGCTTCTGTATCGTCATCTCCGGCCTGCGGCAAGCGTGCCGAGGGTAATAGCGGTGGAGTAAATAAGGGCAACGTGAATTCTTTTTCATCACTACTCGCCTTACTTTCAGCCAGATTGGGAGCGACAGCCTCTACAAAAGAAAATTTCTGATACCAACTGTCGGCTGTGATTCCTTCCTCATCTTTATCATTGTGAATGCCGCTGACTATCAGTATTTTTTTAGCGCGAGTTATGGCGACGTACAACAAATTCCAATTCTCTTGCAAACGGAAATTTTCTTCAATTGCAAATAAATCATGCCGCGCGTACCCGCGCTCTTTAGTTTTTCCAAAAACAGATAAATGCGTAGGCGCTACAGAATCTTGCGGCCATTCGCACAGCACCCCCAGATCATCACGCTGAGAGTCGCTATTGTTGGCATCCAACATGACCACCACTTCCGCCTCTAAACCTTTAGCGCCATGAATAGTCATAATGCGAACCGCATCTAATGCGGCATCAATCGCCGCCTCATCGGGTGCATCCTGATCGCTGCTACGCTGTAGCTTATGTAGACGATCCAGAAAGCGCGCAATACTGGGATAACGACCTGCATCCAGATCAAGCGCAAGCGCAAGAAATTCATACAGATTGCCCATGACTTGAGCGCGCACTGATGCGGATGTGGTACTTGCATACCGCGCTGGCAGTTCACCTTCATGCAAGATTTGATCGAGTAAATCATGTACTGGTAAATGTATTGCGGCTTGCTGCCAACCTTCCAATAATTTTACAGCTCGAGCTAGCGTTGCGTTGAGCGGTGGTTGTGGTGGTAGTTGTGTTTGAGCTGCTAGCAGTCGCTCCCACCAACTGCCTTCACCCGTGCTAGCTAACGCAATTAAATCATCATCGCTGGCTCCGATGATGGGTGATTTCAATACGTGTGCGAGTGCATGATTATCAGCACTAACTGTTAACCAGCGCAGCAAGGCGATTAAATCAGCCACTTCTAAAGCATTCAATAAACCACCACGCCGACTAGACACAAACGGTATGCCCGCTTCGCGCAGACCGCGCTCATAGTCAAGCAAATGCGTACGACTACGCACCAGTATGAGTATCTGCGACCATTTCAGAGGATTTGTTTTGTCTTCCCATTGCGCACGTGCTTGGTGTAATGCCAAACCTACTGTTCGTGCTTCAACAATCCGTCGACTGTCTTCTTGAGCAGTTGGCAAAACATGCAAGGGATCACGTAATACAAAGTCTTTATTTTTTTCTTCCGCTTGTGACTCCGCTTGTGACTCCGCTTGCTCAGTAGCTTGCGCAGTTATCTGCTCAGTCGCTTCCTCATTCACTTCTGTTGTAGCTAACGGCAAGCGCCAAACCTGCCCAATAAAATTTGACGCTGTCGTTTGTATTTCATACAGGGGATTACCTCGCATAGATTGATTAAGAAAATCAACAATCGTCTTTGCATTACGATGCGTTTGCCGCGTGGCTAAATCAGCCGCCCCCATCGCCACTAATTTTTCGCGCGCTGACTGAA
Organism: uncultured Noviherbaspirillum sp.; assembly: GCA_903846425.1. GTDB lineage: Bacteria > Pseudomonadota > Gammaproteobacteria > Burkholderiales > Burkholderiaceae_D > Pernthalerella > Pernthalerella communis. The sequence goes on along the minus strand of CAINAY010000251.1, from coordinate 305 downwards.
ATACTCGCGGCTCAGCTCGACGGAAACGATAAATAGATTGTTTAGGATCACCTACGATAAATACCGTTGGATGATCAATTTCTTCGCCATACGCGTCTAACCACGCACGCACTATTTGCCATTGCAGTGGATTGGTATCTTGAAACTCATCAATCAAAATATGTCGGTATCGCGCATCCAAACGCGCTTGCATGTAGGCTGCATGTGCGGGATCAGTAAGTAATTTCCAGGTAAACCATTCCAGATCTGAAAAATCTAAAACACGACGATCCGCTTTGATTTCCTGATAGTGCTCAAGGCAGGCT
>CAINAY010000250.1 GCA_903846425.1 uncultured Noviherbaspirillum sp. | reverse complement strand
CTCGCCGGCAGTGAGCTGCCTATCCCAGAAATTACGCTTGAGCGCCCGCGCGACCCTAGTCATGGTGACTTAGCGTGTACCGTTGCTATGCAGATCGCCAAGCCACTGAAAAAAAATCCTCGGGAAATTGCACAGGCCATCACCGATGCTGTGATGAGTAACCCGTCGCGCACAGGTTTAATCGACGCACTTGAGATTGCCGGACCCGGATTTATTAATGTGCGTGTTGCGCTAGCAGCGAAGCAGGAAATCGTCACGCAAATATTTAATGATGCGCAGTGCTATGGCTTTAGTAATGACGCAAATCGTAGCAAGGTGTTGGTGGAATTCGTGTCAGCCAATCCGACGGGCCCACTGCATGTAGGTCATGGTCGTCAGGGTGCATTGGGTGATGCGATTTGCGCGTTGCTTGAAGCGCAGGGGCATGAAGTGCTGCGCGAGTTTTATTACAACGATGCGGGTGTTCAGATCGCTACCTTAGCTAGCTCGGTGCAAGCGCGCGCGTTGGGAAACAAGCCAGGTGATGCTGCTTGGCCAGAGTCAGCCTACAACGGTGATTACATCGCTGATATAGCGACAGATTTTTTAGCCAAGAAAACCGTATCGGCCGCAAACGGTGAGCCGGTTACAGCGTCGGGTGACGTACATGACATCGAATCGATTCGTCGCTTTGCGGTGACGTATCTGCGTCGCGAACAAGATTTAGATTTGCAGGCGTTTGGTGTGCGTTTCGATAATTATTATCTCGAATCGTCGTTGTATAGCGATGGTAAAGTTGATGCCGCAGTCGCTGCCTTGGTAGCAGCAGATAAAACCTATGAGCAGGAGGGCGCGCTCTGGTTGCGTAGTACGGAATACGGCGATGACAAAGATCGCGTCATGAAAAAATCCGACGGCACCTATACCTACTTTGTGCCCGATGTCGCGTATCACATTACTAAATGGCAGCGTGGCTATCATCAAGTGATTAATGTGCAGGGTAGTGATCATCACGGAACGATTGCGCGCGTGCGAGCAGGCTTACAAGCGGCAGGTGTCGGCATCGCTGCAGGTTTTCCATCGTATGTGCTGCATAAGATGGTAACCGTCATGAAAAATGGCGAAGAAGTAAAAATTTCTAAGCGTGCTGGATCGTATGTGACTTTGCGTGATTTGATTGAATGGTCAGCCGGTGATGCGCCTGTCGATTCACAGGGTCAACGCGATCTAACGCGTGGTCGCGATGCGGTACGATTTTTTCTTATCTCGCGTAAGGCAGATACGGAATTTGTTTTTGATGTCGATCTGGCCTTGGCGCAGTCGGATGAAAATCCAGTCTATTACGTTCAATATGCCCATGCCCGTATTTGTTCCGTGCTGGCGCAATGGGGTGGCGATGAAAATAGTTTGAAAAAAGTCGACCGCTCACCATTAACAGCGCCGCGCGAAGCTAGTTTGATGGCGAAATTATCTGAATATCCTGAGATGCTAAAAAAAGCGGCTGACGAACTCGGCCCGCATCAAGTGGCGTTTTATTTGCGCGATCTCGCAGGCGAGCTGCATAGCTACTACAATGCCGAACGAGTGCTGGTGGATGATGAATCTCTTAAGCTGGCACGGCTATCTTTATTGCTCGCCACTCGGCAGGTCATAAAAAATGGTTTGGAATTAATCGGCGTCTCTGCGCCTGCACGGATGTAAATAATGAATCGGATCCTCACCTCAAAAGATGCAAGCGCCAGAGTGCGCCGCTGGCAACGCGGTGGCACAGTCACGGGCGTGATCGTCGGATTGATTGTTGGCCTGACGGTTGCGGTGTGGGTGGCGATGACGATTTTGAAAACGCCATTACCCTTTGTTGACAAGATTAGCAAACAGTCGCAGCCGGCGGGTGAGTTAGGTGATCCAAACAAGACCATGCCAGGCGGTGCGCGCGAGCGGCGTGAACGGATCAGCGACGATGAGCGCGTTGCACCAGGCTCCGTTCCTGTGACGCCACCACCATCGGCCGCTGCAAAATCAGCGAAGTCGGAAACGCCTCCAGCACCAGTAGTCCCGGCTACGTCGCCCGCTACAGAAAAATCACGTCTGGAAAAATCGCCGACACCGTCCAGCGCCGCATCTCAACCGAGTAGCTCGGCATCTGTAACGAATGCAGCGAATGCAAGCACACCTGCTGCTAATGCATCGTCCGCGGCCGCATCAACGCCAGCCACAGCACCGTCCGCAGCACCATCAACAACAGCCGCTCCGCAGCCGGAAGGGTTTACTTATTATTTGCAAGCAGGTGCGTTTAGAGAGATTAACGATGCCGAAGCCACTAAGGCTAAACTCGCTTTGATGGGAGTGGCGGCCACGATAGCCGAGCGTAAGTCCGAGCTGGGCACTTTATATCGTGTGCGCGTTGGGCCTTTCTCAGAAATCGAAGCGATGAATCGTGCGCGTTTACGCTTGTCGGATAATGGCGTGGATGCGGCGGTCGTTAAAGTCCCTAAATAAGCTATTCATGAAATCAGACATGCCACGTCATTTGCTGGAACGAGTATGTCAATCAACCCAGAGGAAATCATGCGTCTGATGAAGCAATTAAAACAATGGATGGTCGTAGCTAGTATTGGATTGATGGCGTTTTCAGTGGCGGCGTCGCCGACTGAGCCGGCAGAAGGTGTGGAATACCAACGCTTGCAAACACCGCAGCCTACCGACACGGGTAAAAAAACCGAAGTGCTGGAATTTTTTTGGTACAACTGCCCGCACTGTTTTGTTTTTGAGCCTGCGCTAGCGGAGTGGGTAAAAAAACGCGGCGACACGATAGTATTTCGTCGGGTTCCTGTTGGTTTTCGTGAATCCTTTATTCCGCAGCAAAAATTGTATTACACGCTGGAAGCCTTGAATCGTTTCGACGTGCATCGTGCGGTGTTTGATGCGGTACATGTGGGTCGTCAAAAACTCGATAAAGAAGAGCAGATTATCGAGTTCATTGAGAAGCAAGGTGTCGATAAAAAGAAATTTGTCGATACGTTTAATTCGTTTAGCGTTCAATCCAAAGTGAATCGTGTGCGCCAACTTATGGAGGCGTATCGCATTGATGGCGTACCGACGGTGGTGATTGATGGTCAGTACATCACATCGCCTTCTATCGTTGGTTCGACCCTGCGTGGTCAGTCAGAGCAGGCATTGAATGCGGCGACTTTGCAAGTAATGGACGCGCTGTTAGCGAAGAAAAAATAATGGCGCGTTACTAAATGCTGCGCGTTTTCATTACGGGTGCCTCGAGTGGTATAGGTGCTGCGCTGGCGCGTGAATTTGCAGTACGTGGTGCGCAACTGGGTTTGCTGGCGCGACGCGAGTCGGCGTTGCATGCCTTAGTGGCTTCGCTACCGAACGCATCGCGTCATTTGGTTTATCCGGTTGATGTTAACGATCATGACGCTTTACGAGCAGCAGCGCAAAATTTTATGCGCCGCGCCGATGGCATCGATATCGTGATTGCGAATGCCGGTATTTCGTATGGCACGTTGACTGAGCGTCCCGAAGATCTCGCTGTTTTTGAATCCATACTGCAAACTAATTTAATGGCTACAGTTGCAACCTTTGCGCCATTTATCGATACGATGAAAACCCAGGCTGTAGCGGGCAACCGTGGTTTACGTTTGGTCGGTATTGGTAGTGTTGCAGGTATCCGTGGCTTGCCAGGCGCTGAGGCGTACAGCGCATCCAAGGCGGCCGTAATGAGCTATTGCGAATCATTGCGAGTTGAATTGAACCCGCATCGCATTCGTGTAGTAACGATTGCACCGGGTTACATAGACACACCTATGACTAAGGTGAATCGTTATCCCATGCCATTTCTGATGCCGGCTCCTCGTTTTGCACGATTGGCAGCGGATGTCATTCGTAGTGGGCGCAGCTACGCGGTTATTCCTTGGCAAATGCGCGGCGTATCGTGGTTGCTGCGTTTATTGCCGAATTGGCTGTATGACCGCGTGATGGCCAAGGCTCCTCATAAAACATCTCTCAAAGATCATCCCCATTCCGATGTCACTGCTGGTTGATGCACTTGGTAAGAAACACCCACCGGTTGATCCGGGTAAGGCCGTGCGTATTGTGTCGCTGGTGCCTTCGATTACTGAACTCTTATGTGATTTAGGTTTGGCGAGTCGGGTGGTGGGGCGCACCGGTTTTTGCATACATCCACAATCAGCGGTGTCAGCGATTCCAAAGGTGGGCGGTACTAAGGATGTGAATTTTGAAAAAATTCGCCGACTAGCTCCCACGCATTTGATTGTAAATATCGATGAAAATGAAAAGCCCACCGTAGAAGCGCTGGCCGATGTGGTGCCTAACGTGATCGTCACACACCCGATGGCGCCACGCGATAACCTCGAGTTATATCGTCTGCTCGGTGGAATTTTTCGTAAAGAACGCGAAGCGAATGTTTTGTGTGAGCGTTTTGAGCGCGAATACGATGCATTGGCGTTGGCGATGTCGTCACCATCTAGGCTCTCGTTTTCTACCAATCGCGTTTTGTATTGCATCTGGCAAGACCCATGGATGACTGTCTCACGCGATACCTATATCGCACGTATGCTCGAGCTGATTGGTTGGCAGCAGTGGCTGGCGGATACGGGAGTGCGTTATCCAGAATTTACGTGGGATGCGAAGATGTTATCGGTGATAGACGAGATTTTGCTTTCGTCCGAGCCCTACACGTTTACTCAAAAACATGTTGATGCCTTAGAGCGTCAGACCGGCAAGCCAGTACGTTTGGTGAATGGTGAAATGTTGTCTTGGTACGGCAGTCGAGCAATACAGGGCTTGCGATATTTGCGTGAGCTAGCGGGCGGTTGATTTTCACTGCTCGCCTGAGAAGCGGCGCGACGCCGAGTCTAATCAACCAAACCCAGTGACTTAATCCCAATGTTTGAGCTACTTCTTTTTTGAGATTCGGCTCAGCATGCGTATGAATTCATGAGCCAACATCTTGTGATGTTCATCCAGTTGCTGCATGGTGGCGATCGCTTTAGTATCGAGCGACGAGAGCGTGCTTGATTGTGCTTTGCTGAGGTTGGCGTCTACGCTACCAAAACGTAGCCAGTCGGTCGGCACGTCCAACCACTCGGCCAGAGCACGCAATTTTTCTTGGGTGGGGATTGATTCACCTTGCAGCCATTTGCGTGCTGCATGAACCGTGACTGATTGACCAGCGAAGCGCATATTGAATTCGCGGGCGAGTTGAGTCGGGCTGTTCGGGGATTGCTCGGCGTTATGAAGCGCTTGTTGCAGCCGTTTGCTGAATTCTAAGCGTTCGATTTGGGCGTTCATGTATGAAACTATTGCATGTAGCCACGTAACAGTCAGTTTGTTAGCGCACTACTTTTCGTAAACTATTGGATATTTTTATATTCGCAAAGTTCCCCTTAAATTTTAAAATAAGATGAAATATAAATAACGCCGTTATTAATTTTTGTTTTGTGACTGATCGACTATTTTGTAAGGGGTGAGTTTAAGCTTCACGAAAAATCATTTCCTGACAAAGCGCAAAATATTATCTGTACCTGTTGTGCGCTGTAACTCACCGGCATACCAAAGACGGTGCAAATGAGCGAGTGCTTCACCCATAGCAAAACTAAGTTGGTGCGCGTCCAGTGTGCGCGTAAACATAATCGGCACGATATCGGCTGCGGATTGTGGCCTGACACAAGCCTGACGCACTTCTTCCAAGCGTTCTGCGTGATGCGCATTCAGCTGTTGTATACGTTTGTGTAAACCTGTGAAGGGTTTGCCGTGCGACGGCAAGACCAAGGTATCGCTGGGTAGCGAGACAAATTTCTCTAACGATTCCAAAAAATTGCCAACCGCATCGGACTCAGGCTCAATCGCAAACACCGATGTGTTGGTTGAAATGCGCGGCAGCACCATATCACCCGAAATCAGCACGTTTAATGACTTGCAATACAGCGCTGCATGCTCGGGTGAATGTCCCGTGCCAATGATGATGCGCCACTCATGTCCGCCGATGGTTACCGGATGATTTTCTTCGAGGCGTAAAAATTCGTGGGGTACGTCTGGCACCAGTTTTGGGTAATAATTTGTGCGCTCTTCGAGTTGCGCAAGCATGTCCTTATCGGTCAAGCCATGCTGTTTAAAATGCGGCACCATCGCAGGGCCATCGGCACCGGGCAAGCCAGCGGACATCATGCGCGCAAACGCGTATTCACCCACCGTCATCATCAGCGGTGCTTGCCAGCGCTGACACAGCCAAGCCGATAAACCCACATGATCGGGATGGCAATGCGTGACGATGACTCGAAAAACCGGCAAGCCATTTAGTTCATTCGCAAAAATTTGCTCCCAGGCCGCGCGCGTCACATCGGAGGCGATGCCGCAATCAATAATCGTCCAACCTTTTTCGGTGGAGCCATCGGCTTTCAACCGTTGATCTTCTAGTAACCAGAGATTGATGTGATTCAGCGCAAAGGGCAGCGGCATGCGCAGCCAGCGCACGCCAGGGGCGACTTGCATGGTGGTGCCGGTGTCAGGCAGGGTATCGGCAAAGGGATAGTGAAGCTCGGATTCCTGGGGGTTCATGAATTAGTAAGTTTGCAAGGAGTTGTGCTGGGCGGCTTTCCAATTGCTTGGCGTCGCCCTTACAATAGGGGTTTAATTGACGTTTACGTAAACGGCATTTTATCCTCATTCCCTATGGCCACTTACACCATCACCGAGCTGGCTCGCGAATTCGACATTACGCCGCGGGCTATCCGCTTTTATGAAGATCAGGGCTTGATTAGTCCCACTCGTGAGGGTACTGGCGGGCGTGTCCGTATTTATGGCCCACGTGATCGCACCCGTTTAAAGCTCACCTTGCGCGGCAAGCGTCTTGGTTTGACGCTCTCAGAGATAAAAGATTTAGTGGATATGTATGAGTCGCCGCAAGATTCGGCAGCTCAGCTTGAGCGTTTTATCGCGGTATTGGCTCAGCATCGTGAATCGCTAGAGCAGCAGCGTGAAGATATTGAAATAACGCTAGCCGAAATCGCTGCTCATGAAGAAAAATGTCGGCGCATGTTGGCCGAACCGTCTACCGATCGCAAGCCCGCTGCCTCCGCATCGCGTGCACGTCGCGCTGCCTGATCACCACCGAAAGTAATGGAGAAAGTCATGATGGATTTGCCTGGCCTGCGCTTTGATCACGGTGATGACATCGCTGCTCTGCGTGATGCGATTCGTGATTTTGCGGCTGCTGAAATCGCACCGCGCGCTGCAGAGATTGATCGTACGGATCAGTTCCCTATGGATTTATGGCGCAAGATGGGTGAACTCGGTTTACTTGGCATCACAGTGGACGAATCACTCGGCGGCAGTGGGCTGGGTTATTTAGCGCATATCGTCGCAATGGAAGAAATTTCGCGTGCTTCGGCATCGGTGGGATTGTCGTATGGCGCGCATTCGAATTTGTGCGTGAATCAAATTCGACGTAATGGCACAGAAGAACAGAAAAAACACTATCTGCCCAAACTGATCTCGGGTGAGCATATTGGTGCGCTGGCTATGTCTGAACCGAATGCAGGATCGGATGTGGTGAGCATGAAGTTGCGCGCCGATTTCAAAGGCGATCGCTGGATTTTAAATGGCAACAAGATGTGGATTACGAACGGCCCCGATGCGGATGTGTTGGTGGTCTACGCAAAAAATGATATCGAAGCCGGTCCGCGTGGCATCACTGCGTTTTTAATCGAAAAACATTTTCCTGGTTTTTCCGTCGCACAAAAACTCGACAAGCTCGGCATGCGTGGCTCGCACACTGGCGAGTTGGTTTTTCAAAATTGCGAAGTGCCTGCCGAGAATGTCCTTGGTGGTTTAGGTCGCGGTGTGAATGTGCTGATGTCGGGTCTCGATTACGAGCGAGCAGTTTTATCCGGTGGGCCACTGGGCATTATGCAAGCCTGTATGGATGCGGTCATACCTTATGTGCATGAGCGCAAACAGTTTGGTCAGCCGATTGGTGAGTTTCAGCTCATGCAAGGCAAACTAGCCGATATGTATTCCACCATGATGGCCTGCAAAGCCTATGTGTACGCCGTGGGTCAAGCGTGTGATCGCGCTAACACTCCCGATGAAGTCAGAGCTTTGCGCAAAGATGCAGCAGGCGCGATTTTGTACTCTGCCGAGAAAGCGACGTGGATGGCGGGTGAGGCGATACAGACTTTGGGCGGCAATGGTTACATCAATGAGTATCCCGTTGGTCGTTTGTGGCGCGATGCTAAGTTGTATGAAATCGGTGCGGGTACCAGTGAAATTCGTCGCATGCTGATAGGTCGTGAATTATTTGCTGAGACAATGTAATACCAACAAGGCGTGCCACAACTATCTAAACTTCAGAATAATTAAATCTACTTTTTTACATGCAGCATTTCCCTAAACTTTTATCTTCTCAAATCGCGTTTGATATTGCGCGTGTGATTTTGGACGGTTTTGATAAGCATTACAGTCTGTTTCGACAGGCAAGTCAGGCTGCACGCGACCATTTTGAGCGCATGACGTGGAAAGAAGCACAAGCTCAAGCGCGTGAGCGGATTGCGTTTTACGATAGCCGTGTCGGTGAGTGTGTGCAGCTACTCGAAGATGAATACGAAGAAGCAGAGCTGACAGATTCTGTGTGGCGCGAAGTCAAGCTGCACTATATTGGTTTGCTGATGGATCATAGGCAGCCGGAATTAGCGGAGACATTTTTTAATTCAGTGTGCTGCAAGATTTTGCATCGCACCTACTTCAATAATGATTTTATTTTCGTGCGGCCTGCGGTGTCGACCGAATATATAGAGCCTGCACAAGGCACACCCACCTATCGTGTGTATTACCCGCAGCGTGATGGCATGCGACATGCCTTGCGGCGCATGGTGACGAATTTTCAGTTGGCGGGTGAATTTGCTGATCTCGATCGCGATCTCGCGCAAGTTGAAGAGCGGCTGACTAGCGTGTTGGCTGACATGGCACTCGAGCCGAATTATCAAATTCAAGTGCTATCTAGTCTTTTTTACCGTAACAAAGGTGCTTACATTGTCGGCAAAATGATTAACGGCAGTCGCGATTATCCGTTCGTGATACCAATTCTTCATAAGCGCAAAGGTGCATTGCTGCTCGATGCCGTTTTGGCCGATGTGGGATTGATTACTACCCTTTTTTCATTTACACGCGCTTACTTCATGGTGGATATGGAAGTGCCATCGGCGTATGT
>CAINAY010000249.1 GCA_903846425.1 uncultured Noviherbaspirillum sp. | reverse complement strand
ATAAAAATCTGCTGGCGTTGTTACTAATCCGCGGTCGACTAACTGTTCTACCAGTTGCTCACCCAACCCTTCAATATCCATGGCACGGCGCGAAACAAAATGCAAAAGTCCGCCTTTGCGTTGCGCAGCACAGGTTAACCAACCGCCTGAGCATCGAGCAACGGCTTCTTCCTCAAGGCGCACGATCGCTGATCCACATACCGGACAAGCCGATGGCATTACAAATTCTTGCGCATCACTAGGGCGACGCTCAGGTACATTGGCGACGACTTCTGGAATCACATCGCCAGCGCGCCGCACGATCACGCAGTCGCCGATACGTATATCTTTGCGGCGCACTTCGTCTTCATTATGCAAAGTCGCATTGGTGACCGTAACACCGCCCACCGACACCGGAGACAAGCGCGCGACTGGCGTCAATGCACCCGTGCGTCCAACTTGAATCTCAATATCCAACACGGTAGTGGTAGCCTCTTCGGCTGGAAACTTATGGGCAATCGCAAAACGCGGTGCTCGCGAAACAAAGCCCAGCTGCTTTTGTTGTGCGATGTCGTCTACCTTATAAACGACGCCATCAATGTCGTAAGGGAGTTGTGTACGACGCTGCCCAATATCACCAAAAAATGACAGCAAGCCATGAGCATCGCTAACTACTGTACGTTCAGCACACACGGGGATACCCATGGTTTGATACCAGTCCAGCAGCGCTGAATGCCGCATCGGCATCGCAGCACCCTCAAGGCTGCCTATGCCATACGCAAAGAATCGTAAACTACGCTGCGCTGTAATACGCGAATCCAATTGACGCAAACTACCTGCAGCGGCGTTACGCGGATTAGCAAATTCTTTTTGATTCGCTTCACGCTGACGCTGATTGAGTTTGGCAAAATCGGCTTTAAACATCAGCACTTCACCACGCACTTCAATTAATGCGGGAGGATGGTTGGTTTGTAGTTTTAACGGTATCGATCGGACAGTACGAATGTTAGCTGTAACATCTTCACCAGTGAATCCATCGCCACGCGTTGATGCTAAAACCAATACACCATGTTCGTAGCGCAAATTGATCGCCAGCCCGTCAAACTTTAATTCGCAGGCATAGTGAACAGCGCGATTGGTTTCTAAACCTTCATGCACGCGTCGATCAAAATTGTGAACGTCTTCTTCAGAAAATCCATTATTGATAGACAGCATAGGCACGTCATGCTGCACCTGATTAAATTCAGGAAGTGGTTCGCCGCCGACACGTTGCGTCGGCGAATCAGGAAAAATCAAATCGGGATGCTGCGCTTCGAGTTGTTGCAGCTCGCGAAATAGCTGATCGTATTCCGCGTCGGGGATAGAGGGATTATCAAGAACGTAGTAAGCATGCGAATGACGATTGAGCTCATCACGCAACCATTCGGCTCGCGCTTTTCCATCACCCGCCTCAGTCGCTGCAGACGCAGCACCGAATAAATCGTTCTGACTCATTAGGCAAACAAACGTTGCGCCCTGACTGAGCCGGGCGAAATACCCGTTTGCTCCATGGCCTCATAGAATGAATGGATTTGCTGCTCTATCGCTTCCAGTGATGCATCGGAAAGCGGTTCGCCCGCATCATCCACCACCACACCGGTAAGTCGTGTCGCTAATGATTTTGCAAATGCGCTCATTGATCTAAACGCATCGCGCTCAGGCGCTACCGTTGCGACCGGTAATAACAAGGTGATTAAGGTACTGGTGTCATCGGCAGGATTCGCGTTCATCAGCGCTGCATACAAAATACCGCCATCGCCATCTGCCATGATGAAGCGACCATCAGGACGCAGCTCAAGGCCTTGGCGCTGTAGCGCAGGACGCAATGTTGACAACATCCAAGGTTCGTTTTTAGTTCGAACATTGATCGACAGTTGTACATCAAACTCATGAATCAACTGCGACAGACGTTTTGCTAGTCCCATGATCTCTGCCATATCGGGTAAATCAGGAGTCGCATCTAAATCATCCGAGAGCAAATCTAAACCAGTCACCAGCTCTGAGTACTCCAGCTCAGAAAGCGGACCATGCCGATTTGCGAGTTGCACACCCACTT
>CAINAY010000248.1 GCA_903846425.1 uncultured Noviherbaspirillum sp. | reverse complement strand
GCCGCTCGCGGTTGAAGCACTCTTTCTAGCTGTTTAGACGCCAATCGGAACGCACGCAGGAAGAGTCGCGATTTTGGATTTAATGAAGTGATTTACAAGGTTGCTACACGCCCAGAAAAACGTGTGGGTTCGGATGATTTGTGGGACAAGGCTGAAAAAGCCTTAATCACATCACTTGAACGCTCTGGCTGCCACTACGAAATTTCGCCGGGTGAGGGTGCTTTTTACGGACCGAAAATTGAGTACACCTTAAAAGATGCCATTGGTCGTGCTTGGCAATGCGGCACGATTCAGGTGGATTTCTCCATGCCAGTGCGCTTGGAAGCTGAGTACGCGGCTGAAGATAACAGCCGCAAGGTACCGGTGATGCTGCACAGAGCTATTTTGGGATCGTTGGAACGTTTCATCGGCATGTTGATCGAAAATCACGCGGGGGCGTTGCCAGTTTGGCTAGCTCCGAGTCAGGTTAGCATTTTGAATATTTCCGAGGGGCAGATTGAATATGCGCAAAAACTTGAGCAAAACCTGAAAAAACAAGGGTTTAGAGTACATACTGATTTGCGCAATGAGAAAATAACCTATAAAATACGCGAGCATTCAATGCAAAAAATTCCTTACATCGTCGTTGTCGGCGACAAGGAACGGGATGCAAACACAGTGGCCGTGCGTGCTCGAGGCAATGTCGATCTTGGTGTTATGAGTATCGATAGTCTGGTAGAGCGACTTCATCAAGAGGTTGCCTCCAAGGCCTGACGGATCTGCCGTCAGGTTTCCTCTCAGCAGAAGCACGGCTTAATTATTGGATTTTTGAGGATACTGCAATAGCTACTGATAAGTCGCACCGAATCAACGGTGAAATCTCCGCGCCTGAAGTGCGCTTGGCTGGTGTTGATAACGAACCTTTGGGTATAGTCAGTCTCCCCGATGCGTTCCGTCTGGCAGAGGAAGCGAATGTCGATCTGGTAGAAATCGCTCCTACCGCTGTTCCACCTGTTTGTCGTCTGATGGATTACGGCAAATTCAGATATCAGGAACAAAAGAAGGCACACGAAGCTAAGCTGAAGCAGAAAGTGATCTTGGTCAAAGAGATCAAATTTCGCCCCGGTACGGATGATGGTGACTACAACATCAAGCTGCGTAACCTGATCAAAGTCCTCGATGAGGGTGATAAGACCAAGATTACCCTGCGTTTTCGAGGTCGAGAAATGGCGCACCAGGAAATTGGTATGCGCGTGTTGGAGCGACTGAAAGCCGATCTTGAGCCTTATGGCCAGATCGAACAGTTTCCAAAAATGGAAGGTCGGCAGATGGTTATGATACTTTCGCCGAAAAAGAAGAAGTAATTTTTGATAGAATCCGCGCTCCCGCTCAAAAGCGAGGCGCTTGAGGGGTAACCCTCAGGATGCGATGGCCTCGATGTCGTCGCCAATAAGAAGCGAGTGCAGGCATCCAAGAGCAGTGTTTTGCTGCCACCTGTAATCGTAAAAAAATGGAACTGCCTGAAAGGGCAGTGTGTGTCATGCCAAAAATGAAAACCAAGAGCAGCGCGAAGAAGCGTTTTCGCGTGCGTCCAGGTGGAACGGTCAAACGTGGTCAAGCTTTCAAGCGCCACATTCTGACCAAGAAAACTACCAAAAATAAACGTCAGTTACGCGGAGCTACGAGTGTTCATGAAACGAACATTGACTCTGTCCGCGCAATGATGCCCTTCGCTTAACCTCACTCTCGTCAATAGGAGCACACCATGCCAAGAGTAAAACGTGGGGTCACAGCACGGGCCCGTCATAAAAAAGTCTTAAACGCCGCTAAGGGTTACCGCGGTCGTCGCAGTCGCGTTTATCGCGTTGCTAAACAAGCTGTCATGCGCGCTGGTCAATACGCGTATCGTGATCGCCGTAACAAGAAACGCGTATTCCGTGCGCTTTGGATTACACGTATTAATGCCGCTTCACGCGAGCACGGTCTGACATACAGCGTATTCATGAACGGCCTGAAAAGAGCCGCGATCGGTTTGGATCGTAAGGTCTTGGCTGACATGGCCGTGATGGACAAGCCAGCGTTTGCAGCGATCGTTAATCAAGTAAAGGCCACCATCGCCGCTTGATGCGAGGCGAGCGCTTCTCGCTAAGCGCTCACGCAGACGGCTGGTGACACAGACGTAGATGGGGCAGCGGTTTCGACCGATGCCCCATTATTTTTTCATCGTCATACTCAAAAAGAATTCGAGCCAAACATTCCATGAGCACATTGGAACAACTCGTCGTCGCTGCTGAGGCCGATTTCATCGGTGCTCAGGATCCTGCTGCGTTGGAAAACGCCAAGGCTAAATATCTAGGCAAGACTGGCTTACTCACTGAGCAGATGAAAGGCTTGGGCAAGCTTGATCCTGATGCGCGTCGCGCTCAGGGTGCAGTCATTAATGAAGCTAAAGAAAAGATCGAGTCATTGCTGTCAGCCCGGCGCCAAGCGCTGGCTGATGCGCAGATGCAAACGCGATTAAATGCTGAAGCCATCGATGTCACTCTGCCGGGTCGTGGCCGAGGTTTTGGTGGTATTCATCCGGTCATGCGTACGTGGGAGCGAGTAGAAGCCATTTTCGGATCGATTGGTTTTGATGTGGCTGATGGCCCTGAGATTGAAACGGACTGGACTAACTTCACCGCGTTGAATAGCCCAGAAAATCATCCAGCACGTTCGATGCAGGATACGTTTTATATCGATGGCAAAGATAGTACCGGTAAGCAGCTGTTGTTGCGTACTCATACGAGTCCGATGCAAGTGCGCTATGCGCGCATGAATCGACCACCGATCAAAGTGATTGCACCGGGTCGCACCTATCGCGTTGATAGCGATGCGACGCATTCACCGATGTTTCATCAGGTCGAAGGTTTATGGATAGATACGGATATCAGCTTCGCTGATCTCAAAGGTGTTTATCTGAATTTCGTAAAAGCTTTTTTTGAAACGGATGATCTTCAAGTCCGTTTTCGTCCTTCGTATTTTCCGTTTACTGAGCCTTCCGCTGAGATCGATATTGCCTTTGGCAGTGGTCCGCTGAAAGGTCGTTGGCTTGAAGTATCGGGCGCAGGACAGGTTCATCCTACTGTATTGAGAAACATGGGTTTAGATCCAGAAGAGTTCATTGGTTTTGCCTTTGGCTCGGGTTTGGAACGCCTCACCATGCTGCGATATGGCATCAATGATTTACGTCTGTTCTACGAAGGCGATTTACGCTTTCTGAAGCAATTTAACTGACACCGTTCATTACTGGCACACCATGCAATTTTCAGAAAATTGGTTGCGTACTCTAGTCAATCCTAAGCTGACTTCGGATGAGTTGTCGCATTTGCTGACGATGGCTGGTCTCGAAGTGGAAGAGGTCGAACCGGTCGCGCCGCCGTTTACCCATGTGGTGGTTGCGCAGGTGCTTGAAGTGGCCCGTCATCCGAATGCCGATCGCCTGAATGTTTGTCAGGTTGATGCAGGTACAGGAACACTACTCACGATTGTGTGCGGTGCGCCGAATGTGCGTGTCGGTATGAAAGTGCCTTGTGCGCTGGCAGGTGCGAAGTTGCCACCGGGCCCTGATGGTAAATCGTTAGAAATTAAAGTAGGGCAGTTGCGCGGTGTTGAATCGCAAGGCATGCTGTGTTCGGCGCGTGAGTTGTGCTTATCTGAGGATCATGGCGGCTTATTAGAATTAGCAGAAGGTGCATTGATAGGACAAAATTTTCGCGATTATCAGCAGCTCAATGATTTGAAATTCACGATTAAGCTCACACCTAATCGTGCGGATTGTTTATCGGTGTTGGGTGTTGCGCGTGAAGTGTCTGCGTTAACTGGTGTGACCTTAAATCCACCCATCTGTAAACCGTTTGCCAGTGATAGTGATGAAAAACTAAAAGTAAACATCAGCGCGCCTGATCTTTGCGGCCGTTTTTCGGGTCGTGTGATTCGTGGTTTGAACGCGAAAGCAGCGACACCTGATTGGATGAAGCAGCGTCTGGAACGCAGCGGTCAACGACCTATCTCTGCGCTGGTTGATATATCGAACTATGTGATGTTGGAGTTAGGTCGTCCTACGCACGTTTTTGATTTAGACAAAATTCACGGCAACCTCGAAGTGCGTTGGGGTCGTAAAGGTGAGTCGCTCAAGCTCTTGAACGGGACTACCGTTGAGATTGATGATTGGGTAGGTGTGATCGCTGATGAACAGCAGGTTGAATCACTCGCAGGAATTATGGGTGGTGATGCGACGGCGGTTTCGCTTGAGACCACGAATATTTATTTAGAAGCGGCATTCTGGTGGCCGAATGCTATTCAGGGTAGAGCCCGTCGCTATAATTTTTCTACCGATGCAGCGCATCGTTTTGAGCGTGGCGTTGATTTCGCAACGACGGTTGAGCATATTGAACGCATTACGCAGTTGTTAATCGAGATTTGTGGTGTGCCTGGCCAGACTAAGGTGGGCCCAGTGGACGATCAGGTGACTCAGCTCCCTGAGCGCAAGCCAGTACGACTGCGTGTTGCTCGCGCATCCAAGATCATCGGCATTCCTTTGACGAGTGATGCGATCGCCACTATTTTTACGCGCTTAGGTTTGAGCCATACTCATAAAGATGATGTGTTTGAAGTGACAGCGCCTAGCTATCGCTTTGATATTGAGATTGAAGAAGATTTGATCGAAGAAATCGCACGTGTCCACGGTTTTGAAAATATTCCCGCATTACCGCCGGTAGCTGCGAATCAGATTCGAATTTTGCCGGAGCAAAGCCGCTCATTGTTTACCGTGCGTCGACAGCTGGCAGACTTGGATTATCAGGAAGTCGTGAACTTTAGTTTTGTCGAAGCTGAAGCGGAAGTTGATTTTGCTGGAAACACGCATCCCATCCGACTTTTGAATCCGATTGCGAGTCAAATGAGTGTGATGCGTTCACAATTGATCAGTGGTTTGGTGGCGAATATCCGTTACAACATCAACCGTAAAGCAACCCGCGTTCGCGTGTTTGAAGTGGGTGCTGTGTTCAACAATGACAGCCATGTCGTTGATGGTCCGTTAACGGTGGCAGGGATTCACCAATCTAAACATGTAGCAGGGGTTGCTTATGGTCCTGTAGTGAATGAGCAATGGGGTCATGAAGCGCGCAGCGTGGATTTTTTTGATATCAAAGCAGACCTTGAAGCTTTGTGCGCACCTCAAAAGCTGCATTTTGCGCCGCTGGTTCACCCCGCGTTGCACCCTGGTCGATCAGCACAAGTCTTGGTTGATGGTGCGCCAGTGGGTTTTATCGGCGAATTGCATCCTCGCTTACAGCAAACCTTGGAATTGCCATTGGCGCCGGTTTTGTTTGAGGTAGAAGCCCATTTTCTGCAGCAAAAAGCCGTGCCAGTTTATGCAGAGATTTCGAAATTCCCTGCGGTCACGCGTGATTTGGCTTTACTTGTCAAACAGTCATTAAATGTGCAAAGTATTTTTGATGTATTTGATGAGCAGCGGACAGGAAGTCAAGTCTGTCGAATCATGCAACATATTGTTTTATTTGATGAATATCGTGGAAAAGGACTGCTTCCGGATGAAAAAAGTCTTGCTTTCCGCATTACCATGCAAGATACTCAAAGCACCCTGCAAGACGACTCTATCGACGCCGCCTTAGGCGCGTTTATTGATGTTGTCAACAAAAAGCTTGGGGCGACATTACGCAAATAAGCACGCCGGATTGACTTAAAAAAATACATCATGAACCACAGCAATCCTGTCGAAATGGAGTCCGTTGTTGCCGCTGATCTTGGCCGCGCTTTGCTGGCGTCTCAGGAAAATGCCGCGGCAGAAAAAGAACTGCCTACTCTCACCAAAGCCGAACTCGCTGAAATGTTGTTTGAGCAAGTAGGTTTGAATAAACGCGAAGCCAAGGACATGGTGGAAACGTTTTTCGAAGAGATTCGTGATGCGCTAGAGCGCGGAGAGTCGGTAAAACTTTCTGGTTTCGGAAATTTTCAGCTGCGTGACAAACCGCAGCGTCCTGGCCGAAATCCTAAGACGGGTCAGGAAATTCCTATCAGCGCCCGCCGTGTGGTTACCTTTCATGCGAGCCAGAAGCTTAAAGCCATGGTTGACAGCGCCACTCGGCGTTCATCTGTGCATGCTGGTTAACAATCACCGTTTCCATGAACGACCGCGCAGCCAAGCCCCTGCTGGCCCCTTTGCCTCCGATTCCGGCAAAGCGCTATTTCACTATCGGTGAAGTGAGTGAGTTGTGCGGTGTCAAGCCACACGTGCTGCGTTACTGGGAACAGGAGTTCACGCAGCTAAAGCCAGTAAAGCGTCGTGGTAACAGGCGCTACTACCAACATCATGAAGTATTGCTGATACGTCGTATAAGAGAGTTGTTATACGAACAGGGTTTCACTATCAGCGGCGCTAGAAACAAACTCGATACACGTCCATCTGCCCCCGATATCCCGTTAACTCGTTTACCCGTTATAGGCAATGATCTGGCTGCCATCAGAGTTGAGCTTGAAGGCATCTTGGTTTTACTTAGAGCCTGACTTCCTTGCCTGATAAAGGCACTTCCTTTGCTTGTCACGCTGCGCAGGCGAAAAAAAAGCCCGCTCAGGGAGCGGGCTATAAATCTATATCAGAGGAGGAGATATAGAGGAGACATTCAAATTATGCTGCTTCGCAATATATAAGGCAAATCATTAATTCATATAATGGCAATAAATTTTTCATATAAGGCATGCGCCCTGTATGGTGAAGCTAAAACTGATTCAGTATGGGTTGTATCAATAAGCTACTAATTTTTTAATGGTTTACTAAGAAATTCGCCGAGAGTCTTTTTTAGAACCGGGTAGAAATCAAATTAGTTGTCTTAATAATAACATAACAAACAAATTTGTTGAATTATTTTTAATTTGAAATCTGTTTGAGTTGGCAAATATTTAGTACACTGCTAAGATGTTGCATCTATGCAAGCTTGCATTACTGAAAATTTCCTAAAAGTATTGCAATTTTTGGCGATATTTGGAAAATTTCACCGTATAATTTCTTGTAAGATACAAATTGAAGGATAAAGCTTGAAATTGAGGCTTAATTAACCCCTTCTTCTTTGTTGATCTTTGCAAGTTTTACGAATTTTTATCACCTGAAATCTGGGAGGCCCTGTTGGCAGATTCAAATCAAAGCGGATGTTTGACGGTGGGCGAGGGTGTTGTTTTGAATGGCACGTTCGTAGTGCCTGACATAGCGTCTGTATCCGGCAGCATTGAAGGTGAAATTACTGCAAGGGAACTTATTGTTGCTAGCTCTGGTGTGATTAAGGGTAAAGTGACTGCAGATATTATTGATCTGCGTGGTGAAATTCACGACACGCTGACAGCCAAAAAATCGCTATTCATTCGTTCGACTGGTAAGGCACTAGGATCTGTGCAATATGCAGAGATTGAAATCGAGAAGGGCGGCGATCTGCAAGGTTCGCTGCAGAAGATCGACGGAGATGGTAGCCCTTCCACGTCCTCTGGCTCCAACTGACTTAGAGGGTTGACACGTGTTCAACAAAAGACGAAACGACGAGAGGGACAAACCCGAAGCTTCTATCACTGAGGCGAGTCCCGAACCTAACGAGCCTATCATTCAGGTGGATACGGACATGCATGCTTCCGATCCTGATACAGCTCAATATGCAAACGGTAACGGTGGTGTTGCAAAACCTTCCGTGAATAACCTCAAGCCATCGATTATTAGCGAAGGCTTTGAGTTCATTGGTGAAATTCGCTCCAGTGGTTATTTGACCATTGATGGCACAGTGCGCGGCACCTTGTCTCTGCACTCTATCCAGATCGGTGTATCCGGTGTTTTGGATGGCAATGTGACGTGCGACACGATGAACGTCAAAGGTAATTTCTCAGGTGCGCTCGATTGCCGCGATCTCACGATCGGGAGCCGAGCCGTGGTAGATGGCAAAGTAAGCTTCAAGAGCATTACCATCCAACGAGGTGGTGTGGTCAAGGGTGAGCTCAAGAAAAAGCCTTAACCAGACGTCAGATCTAAAATTAAAAAGCCGCCTGAAAAGGCGGCTTTTTTGTCTGAATTTTTAAGAACTTAATGTCTTATTTCTTCTCTTGAGCCAATTTGATGACTGCTTGTGCATCGGTCGCTGTAGTGGCATTGTTTTGAGTCTGAATCACTAAGCCTAATAGTTTTGCACCATGTTCTACACCGATGGTGCCGTAGGTAATGTCGCCACGAACTTCAGAGTCTTTATGAAACTCAGCGCGCTCGGTCGCGTAAATATTACCTTCGATTTTGCCAGCCACCATGACTCGGTGTGCAGTGACATCTCCTGAGACTTCGCCTGAG
>CAINAY010000247.1 GCA_903846425.1 uncultured Noviherbaspirillum sp. | reverse complement strand
GCTGCTATGCGCAACACCGGTCGTCTATATGCATTTGATGTCGTAGAAAAGCGCTTAGCTAAATTGAAGCCTAGATTAGCGCGCAGTGGCTTATCGAATGTTCATCCGGGTTTGATCGCACATGAGAATGACGCTAAAGTTAAACGTCTGTCGGGCAAGCTTGATCGTGTGTTGATTGATGCACCCTGCAGTGGTTTGGGAACCCTGCGACGTAATCCCGATATGAAATGGCGCCAGTCAGAAGGCGATATTGCGCAAATGAGTCAGCTACAGGCATCAATTCTTGCGAGTGCTGCGCGTTTGGTTAAGCCGGGTGGCCGTGTGGTGTATGCAACATGTAGCTTGCTGGAAGAAGAAAATGAAGCCATTGTTACTAACTTCCTCAGCACGCATCCAGATTATGAATTGCGTCCTATGAGTGAAGTGCTAGCTGAGCAAAAAATTCCATTAGTCATGGATGACTATCTTAAATTGCTACCTCATCGTCATCATACGGATGGTTTTTTTGCGGCGGTGATTGAAAGGAAAACCTAAGCGTTGCGTACCGTTTTAAAATTTTCGTGTGTGCTGTGGCTGTCGCTCAGTTCTCTATCATGGAGTTATGCGACAGAGACTAAGAGCATTCCCGAAACGTTTCCAGCTCAAGGAACGGTACAGGTCGCATTTTCGCCTTGGGATGACACTCAGGCTTTGTTGATTGATGCGATTGCTGCAGCAAAAACGCAGATTCTCGTGCAGGCGTATTTACTAACGAGTCGGGCGATTGCTTCAGGTTTAATTGATGCGCGTCAGCGCGGGGTTGATGTGAAGGTCATGGCAGATAGCCGTCAACATGAGGATACGACAGGCTCATTATTGAATCTGCTTGAGCAAAATAACATTCCCGTATGGTTGGAAACACGCTATCGCCATGCGCATAACAAAGTGTTGTTGATCGATGTGGTTGGAAGGCATCCTGTGGTGATTACTGGAAGCTACAATTTCACGTGGGGTGCTCAGAACTTGAACGCCGAAAACCTGTTGATATTTCGTGATAATCGCCGCCTGACTGATCGCTACGCCAAAAACTGGGAACGGCACTGGCGACAGGCAACGCCTTACACCGTGAGTGAAAAAAAATGAACTATTCCGCAGCCTACAACTTATGGCTAGATTTATTAGCTGATCTGCAAAGTCTCGATTTTTTGTCGCAACTGTTTGTGCTTGCCCTTTGCATGGTTGCGGGTTGGGTTTTATCGCGCAGTTGGAGTAAACGGTTTTCACTGGAATCTGAACGTTTGCAGGCATTGACTATGCCGACCGGTAGTTTTCGAACTGTGTTGACGCCGCTATTTACGGTGATGTTGATTGAGCTTGCTATCGCATTAATGAAAAGCTGGCATCACGTTGGGCTGTTGCGTGTTGCAGTGCCGTTGTTGCTTTCATTCTCTTTGATTCGGGCGGTATTTTTTTTATTGCGCAAAGCCTTTGCCAGAGAAGGTCGCGTAGGTCGCTTCATGCAAGCCTTCGAGCAAACATTTGCGACCATCGTTTGGATTAGTTTTGCGCTCTACGTGACGGGTTTGTGGCCTGAACTTGTATTGATTCTTGAAGAGACCATGATTCCCATCGGGCGTCATCGTGAATCACTGCTGGTCATTATTCAGGCCCTACTGTCGGTCGGTGTGACCGTGGTGTTAGCGTTGTGGGCTTCTGCGGTGCTTGAGCAAAAACTGATGCAACTGCAGACATTTCATTCATCGCTACGCGTTGTGATGGCACGCGCGGGGCGTGCATTTTTTCTACTAATCGCCGTTTTAACTAGCCTGTCATTGGTGGGTATTGATTTAACGGTGTTGTCCGTTTTCGGTGGTGCTTTAGGTGTTGGTCTCGGTTTGGGTTTGCAGAAATTGGTGAGTAGTTATGTGTCGGGCATAGTGATTTTGGTCGAGCGCAGTCTTTCACTGGGTGACATCATTAGTGTCGATAAATTCAAAGGTGAAGTTGTACAGATCAATGCGCGTTGCACGATCTTGCGCGGAACAGATGGATCAGAAACAGTCATTCCGAATGAAATGATGGTGTCTCTGCCGGTTCAAAATTTTTCTTTATCAGACCGTCGGGTTCGGCTTTCCACCGGTCTGACGGTGCCTTATGCAACGGATATTGCAAATTTAACAAAACAATCACAAAGTTTAGTGCTGGGTATTTCTAGGGTTTTGGCTGATCCAGCACCTGAACTAATAGTGAAGCGGCTCGCCCCGGAGGGGCTGGAGCTAGAATTGGGGTTTTGGATTATCGATTCTGAGTTAGGTACGACGGCCTTAATTTCTGAAGTTAACAGCGGTTTACTCGCGCTAATCCGAAGTTTGAACATACGTATTCCTGTGGTGTTAGAAAAAACACCACAATTTTCAGATCAAACTGACAAGCCTTTGATTCATAAGCCTTTATCCGACTAAGTTTCTTTATAAGAAGGCCGGCTGGGCGAAAACAACGTACAATTCGTCTGTTATGCGATGCGCGTTACATTAGATTAATTCCGCATGGCCCTTGTTCTACTCTCTGGAGAAAAAATGAGCCTGACCTCTGGCTTGGATCCTGTACTTGATTTCCTTTTGAACGGTCTGACGAATTCGTCTGGCTGGCAAATTT
>CAINAY010000246.1 GCA_903846425.1 uncultured Noviherbaspirillum sp. | reverse complement strand
TTTTTTAGCGATCCATCCGAATTTTTAATTTCATAACTTGAATGCTGAAAGTCCCGTGCAAATGTAGGCTTTACATCCCCTAAATGCCTCTTAAGATCTGAAGCGACATCTGAACTATCTTTACTCCATGGTTTGATGAAAGCAGCATCAGCTGCAGCTTTAACAAAATCTAAAAATTGGACATCGCCTAGATCAATTGTTTTATCAACCACAGCATAAGTACTTCTTTCAACTGCTTCTTTCTGTAAAAATTTCAACCTTGGTGCATTGATTTCAATATTATTATCAGACAGCACTTTAATTAATTCTGAATTGAGCATGAATTTTTTTCGAGTATCACCAGAATTTTTATAATCGGGATTCGACTCAAGTTTAACTAGTGCTCGAGCAGCCTGATTTTTAATCGAAGGTGTAATTTCCGGATACGGAGTATTTTTCTCTGCGATACGCGAGGACGAATGAACCTCGGGCGAATTCCGTCCTGATGACTTCGGTGTAGGAAGCGTACTCGTACTTATCGACGAAACTTGGCTCGATAATTTTTCCCCAAACTTACCTATATTTATGGCTGCTTTAGAAAAGCCTTTGCTGATTTTTTTGCGTAGCTCTTTTGTTCTTGGGCTCTTTGGTTTACTACGCTCAGTGCTATCGCTTGAAGAGTCATCTTTTACGACGCGCTGTGTTCTCGGGGTTGCCGCGGGTGTAGGCATGGGTGTAGATGTTGGCGTAGGTGCGGCACTTCTATTCGAAACCGGGGTAGTGGTATCTGACGTCGCAAACCTCACCGCTCGTGGCGTCGTCGATGAACTCGATCCTTCTCCATCACTGGATTTTTTTGGACGTTGCATCACTTCTTGGTTAATTTCAATTTTCCGTAGAAGCTGTCGTCTCTTTGTTGGCGTTGTGTGAGGATCGCCATTAATTGCTGAGCCATCAAATGCTAGCGCATCTTTTTCTAAGGATTTTGTTCCTGATGCCAGGCGCGGAGTAGTCGGCACACTTACTGAGCTGGAACTTCCTGATGCGGCTTTCTGATTTTTTTCTTGGGTTTTTTCTGTGCGGGAATCGGATGAATTTTTACCTTCTATTTTGCTTAACTTGTCTTCAAGCTCGTCAAGTAGCTTAGTCAACTGCATAGGTTGGTTTGATGTAGGTTTCATTTTTTATAGCCGTTTAAGAATAAGAAAAAGGTAAGGACGAAAATTCGTAACCCTCCTAACTACTTAGTTCCAAAGATCGGACAGCGTGATCAAATTTAGGCGATGGGTTATCCTTTCGGTTTTGCTTTCTTCAGGAGAATTCCATGCTGGATGTTGTAAACGGCCCACTCAAACTCACCGATACCGCCCTCCTACGTAAGCAGGCCTATCTGAATGGCGTTTGGGTAGATGCGGCGACACGGTTTGATGTAACGAATCCAGCTGATGGCCATACCCTCACCAGCGTGCCCAATCAAGGTCCCAACGAAGCGGCACTCGCTATCTCAGCAGCGCAAGCTGCTTTTCCTGCTTGGGCGGCCAAAACAGGCAAAGAACGTTCGCAGCTCATGCGCAAATGGTTTGATCTGATCGTTGCCAATGCAGATGATCTGGCGAAGCTGATGACGGCTGAACAGGGCAAGCCTGTCGCGGAAGCCAAAGGCGAAGTAATGTACGGTGCGAGCTTTATCGAATGGTTTGCGGAAGAAGCCAAGCGCGTGAATGGTGATGTACTCGCCAGCCCTGCAGTGGATCGCCGACTGGTCACACTCAAACAACCCATCGGTGTGTGTGCTGCGATTACGCCATGGAATTTTCCGATTGCGATGATCACCCGAAAAATCGCACCTGCAATGGCCGCTGGCTGCACGATCGTGATTAAACCTGCAGAACAAACGCCTCTTTCCGCACTCGCACTGGCAGAATTAGCGCACCGCGCTGGTTTGCCCGCGGGCGTGATTAATGTCTTAACAGCCGATAGCGATAATTCGATCGCAATTGGCAAGGTGCTGTGTTCCAGCCCTGTCGTACGACACATTTCATTTACCGGCTCCACACCTGTGGGCCGCATTCTGATGGCACAAAGTGCACCAACCATCAAAAAATTAGCGCTGGAATTAGGTGGCCATGCACCTTTCATCGTTTTTGAAGATGCTGATATTGATGCAGCGATTGAAGGCGCACTGATTTCCAAATATCGCAATGCAGGACAAACCTGTGTATGTACTAATCGTTTTTACGTGCATGACAAGGTCTACGATGAATTCGTAAAAAAACTCGCCGCTGGCGCAGCAAAAATAGCTGTCGGTAATGGATTTACTGAAGGTGTTCAACAAGGCCCTATGATTGATGAACAGGCCGTGGCTAAAGTAACTGAGCATGTAACGGATGCGCTCAATAAAGGCGCTAAGTTAGAGTCAGGTGGTGCAGCGCATGCGTTAGGTGGATTGTTTTATCAACCAACGGTGCTGTCGAATGTAACGCCCAACATGAAAATCATGCAGGAAGAAACCTTCGGCCCGGTTGCTGCCATCGTGCGCTTTCATGATGAAAAAGAAGTGATCGCCGCTGCTAACGATACGGATTATGGTTTGGCGAGTTATTTTTATTCACGTGATGCTAGCCGCATGTGGCGCGTAGCTGAACAACTGGAATATGGCATGGTGGGTATCAACACTGGCCTTATCTCAAATGAAATCGGACCCTTTGGTGGCGTCAAACAATCAGGCTTGGGTCGTGAAGGTTCCAAGTACGGCATCGATGAATATCTGGAACTCAAATATCTTTGCATAGGCGGCATTTGATGCGGCTAACTCACTGGATGCAGCCTGATGTCAAATGATTCAGGCGGTATCCAACTTTCAGCGACTCCAACTTCAGGTAAGTTAGCTCTGCTGCTAGCGGCCTTAGCTATGCTAGGGCCGTTTTCGGTTGATGCGTATTTACCTGCATTTCCATCAATAGAACACAGCCTGTCAGCCAGTGCACTGCAAGTGCAGCAAACACTCACGGCCTATATGGCAGCGTTTGCGGTAATGATCCTGTGGCACGGCGCGCTATCGGATGCCTTTGGCCGGCGCAGCATTATTCTCTTATCGCTGGCGGTGTATGCGATTGCTTCTATCGGTTGTGCTGCAGTTCATAGTATCGAATATTTTTGGATCTTCCGAATGCTGCAAGGCGTATCGGCTGGCGCTGGCGTCGTTATAGGTCGTGCGATTATTCGCGATTTATATAGCGGCTCAGAAGCTGCAAAGATGTTGTCGCTGGTGACGATGATTTTTTCTGTCTCACCCGCGATAGCTCCGATAGTCGGTGGTTGGGTAGTAGCTGTATCAGTGTGGCGTACACTTTTTTTACTGCTATTCGCCTTTGCAATAGTCATGCTCTGGTGGTGCTGGCGCACTCTACCTGAAACACTGCCCGTCAATCAGCGACAACGCTTTCATCCCGAATCGCTGTGGGAAAATTATCGGCAAATTTTTAGCTCGCGCATGTTTCAACTTAAAGCAGCGGCAATTGCCTGTAATTTTTCTGGTTTGTTTTTGTATGTGGCGTCAGCACCGGCCATCATTACGCGCCATCTCGGCTTAGGACCCACCGAGTTTAGTTGGTTATTTGTACCCTCGGTTGTGGGAATTTTTCTGGGTGCGTTAGCAGCTAATCGTCTGGCGGGTCGCATTTCAAC
>CAINAY010000245.1 GCA_903846425.1 uncultured Noviherbaspirillum sp. | reverse complement strand
ACCACTGTGCGCTGGTACCGTCGAGAAAATGCTTCATGGGTGCGGCCATATTGCCAAAGCGTGTCGGTGATCCAATCGCGAGACCAGCACATTCTTCTAAGTCGCTGAGTTCCACATAGGGTGAACCAGAAGGTGGTACTGAAGGTTCAATTTCTTGGGTCACGGCGGATACCGACGGCACGGTGCGAAGTCGGGCTTCGCAGCCGGGTACGCTCTCAATTCCTTGCGCAATGAGTTCAGCCAGTTTGCGTGTCGAGCCATGGCGCGAGTAATACAAAACCAGCACAGGTAGCAGTGAAGTCGTCATGGTTGTTATTATAGGGCGCTTTATCATTGTGGTTATGGCATGAGTCCTTATCCTACGCATCCCTCGGGCGACTGGTCGCGCGTGCAATTGCGCGATCTGATGCGCTTTGCATTGCGCCGCCTAAAAGAAGAGCGCCTACCTGAAGTAGCGGCGAGCTTGACCTTCACCACCGCCTTAGCGCTGGTACCGGTTCTGACGATTGCATTCGCTATTTTTACGACCTTCCCGCTTTTTACGACGTTTCGCGATTCGCTCGAAGCCTACTTCGTACAAATCCTGATGCCTAAGGGGATCGCTAATACTATTTTGGATTACCTGAGTCAGTTTGCTGCCAAAGCGAGTCGCTTGTCAGTATTCGGTGCGGTATTTTTAATTGTGACCGCGATCATGATGTTCGGTACTGTCGATCGCACGTTGAATCAAATCTGGCGCGTGAAAACATCACGGCCTTTTTTGCAGCGCATGATTATTTACTGGGCCATCATGACCTTGGGGCCCTTGTTGTTGGGCGCGTCATTATCCTTTGCCAGTGAGCTTTCTCCGATTACTGGTTTGTTGGGAAGAGAAGTTCCGTTTTTACGCACGCTGTTACTGGTGCTGGTATCGCTGAGCTTATCTACCTTAGCGTTTTCATTGCTGTATTTGACGGTACCTAATCGCGTGGTTGATTGGCGTGATGCGGCGATAGGCGGCTTAGTGGCTGCGACAGCGTTTGAAATTACGCGTCGGCTGTTTACGTTCTTTATTGTGCAGGGCCCCAGCTCTAGTTACAAGGTGGTGTACGGCGCATTGGCTGCGGTACCGATTTTTCTGATTTGGGTTTATCTTTTCTGGCTCATTACATTAGCCGGTGCCGTCATTGCAGCAGCGCTGCCGGTAGTGAAGTACGAGCGCTGGTGGCATAAGTCTGCACCAGGAAGTGAATTTCTGGATGCGATGAATGTATTAAATGTGATGGTCGATGCGCGCAGTGGTTCGGCTGCTGTTGATGCTTTACGTTTACGAGAATTTACGCGTTTAGGTTTTGAAGAATCAGAGAGTTTGTTACAACGGATGCTCGTTGTTGGTTGGGTAGGTCGTGTGAAATCGGAAGCCACGACCAGTTGGCGACTCAGTCGCAAACACCGCAAACAAGATCGCTGGGTATTGCTCGCTAATCCAGAAAAATTGACCGTATCTGATGTATATCAGTTATTCGCGTTTGTGCCTTCCGCACAATCGCCACTGTCATCCAAAATAGAACACGTAGTCGAGCGCGAGTTAGCAACACCACTGAAAAATTATTTCAACAATCCCTTGGCGAATTCAAACAACGCATCCAGTACCTGATCGGGTTGTTCAGCCATCAATGCATGGCCACTACCTTCGACCATGACTAGCTTTGATTCAGGCAGCGCAGCCAGTAAGGTCGATGTGGCTTTCGGCGGCGTCATCATATCTTTGCGCCCTAATAAAAAGAGCGCAGGGCAATGCAGTGATTTTGCAGCAGCTTCGCCATTCGCATAGGCATTACAGGCTGAAAAATCAGTGAAAAAAACTTTAGCCGTATTATTTTTCGCGACATGTTGCATTAAGCGGCGGCTACCACTCGGCACATAAAAGCCTGGGCCAGGAGCCGAGGGTTTTTGTGCAATGCTGGAATGCGACCAAATGTTCACCATATCGATAGCCGCTTGTTCGCGATGCTCGGACGCTTCGAGTAGCAAAGGCGAAACCTTCATAGGATAAGCCGTGCCCACAAGTGCAACTCCAGCCACTAATGCTTTCGCTCGGTTAGCAGTTTCTAGTGCAATCAACGAGCCCATGCTATGCCCGATCAATACAGCGCGCTGCACACTGACACTTTGTAATAAAGTATTTAACCAGTCAGACATCGCTTCCACCGTGGTTAACGGTTGACCTTTGCTACGTCCATGACCGGGTAAATCAACCGCCAGAACAGAAAAACCATGATGCGCAAAGTAGCGTGTTTGTAGCGCCCAGACTGAATGATCATTTTGCGCGCCATGAATAAACACAGCAGTAGGTAGTTGGTCATTGAATGCCTTACCGCCGGTGTAGGCATACGCAGGTTGAGAGTTGATAGTGATGATCATGACTACGCTCCCTTCTGCGCAGCTTTCAAGCCACGTTTCAAGTCATCGATCAAATCATCCACATCTTCCAAACCTATCGATAAGCGCATCGTGCCTTCGGTAATACCCGAGGCCGCCAATTGATCATCCGGCACACGGAAGTGAGTGGTTGATGCGGGATGAATCACCAGCGATTTAGCATCGCCGACATTAGCGAGATGCGAGAACACCGACAGCGCTTCAACAAAGCGTCGACCCGCAGCACGATCACCTTTCAGAGCAAAAGAAAATACCGCACCACAGCCTTTGGGTAGCAAACGTTTTGCTAAGGCGTAATCAGGATGCTCAGGTAGTTCTGGATAAGAAACAGAGGCAATCGTTGGTTGCGATACAAGAAATTCCACGATCTTGCGAGCATTAGCCACATGGCGATCCATGCGTAAGCTAAGTGTTTCTATGCCTTGCAAAATAGCGAAGGCATTGTGAGGGCTCATCACAGCACCAAAGTCACGCAGGCCTTCGCGTCGTGCGCGCAAAGAAAATGCACCGACTGTGGACTCTTCGGTAAAGACCATCCCATGAAAACCATCATACGGTTCGCATAGCTCTGCAAAGCGACCCGTTTTTTCATAGGCGTCTTGCCAATCGAAGGTGCCGCCATCAACCAGCAAACCGCCTATCGCTGTGCCATGCCCGCACAAAAATTTAGTGGCGGAGTGATAGATTAAATCAGCACCATGATCTAAAGGTTTGAGTAGGTAAGGTGTAGTAAAGGTGGAATCCACCATTAATGGCAAATGATTCTCGTGCGCGATTTGTGAAACGGCTTCGATATCCAATACGTCCAGTCCTGGGTTACCTAAGGTTTCTGCGAATAAGACTTTGGTGTTCGGACGAATATTCGTTCGCCATGCGTTCATGTCGCGTGGATCAATGAAGGTCGTCTCAATGCCGAATCGTTTCATCGTATAGCCAAGCAAATTTTGCGAGCCGCCATACAGCGCACGCGAAGCGAGTACGTGCGAGCCAGCACCGGCGATAGTGGCTAAACCAAGATGCAAGGCCGCTTGTCCACTAGCGACGGCAATACCAGCGACACCACCCTCCAGTGCTGCGATGCGTTCTTCCAGAACGGCGTTGGTTGGATTCGAGATGCGCGAATACACATGACCCGAGCGCTCCATGTTAAAAAGCGAGGCGGCATGATCTGAATCACGAAATACAAACGATGTCGATAAGTAGATGGGGGTTGCCCGCGCACCGGTAGTCGGGTCAGGGGTGCTGCCTGCGTGCAATGACAAGGTATCAAAGCCGGGATATCGTGGTTCGCTCATGGCTACTGTCTCAGGGGTCGCTAGGAAATATCTGCAAAATGGTTCGGGTTCTGGCGCGCTAGCTTGGTAATAAAACATGCGGCAGGCTCATTGGAAAAAGAATTATAGGCTGACTCACCCTAGCTACCCCATCAGGCGAGCGTGGGCTCTGGCTTTTTTGCTAAGCCTGGGCTACAGTCCTTACATAAAAAATAATCGTGGGGGCTGCAATGAAAGTGTCCGAAATTCTGAAGTTGAAGGGCAATATTCTCTTTACGGTCACTCCGGAAACCCTATTGCTGGATGCCATTGATACATTTGCCGAAAAAGATATTGGATCGCTGGTGGTGATGAATAGCGGTGCCTTGGTCGGTATGCTTAGCTTTAGAGAAGTCATGAAAGCAGTGCATGAGAGTCGCGGAAACATTACCGGAACGGTGGGTGATTACATGGATCGCGATATGCTCACCATATCGCCAGATACCGACGTGAATGACATCCGTCGTATGATGCTCGAGCATCATGCGCGCTATGTTCCTGTACTTGATGGAACAATGCTGATGGGTGTGATGTCGTTTTACGATGTCGCTAAGGCTGTCTTTGAAGAACAAAATTTTGAAAATAAAATGCTCAAAGCGTACATTCGTGACTGGCCATCCGAGTCAGAAAAAGAAGGGTAGTCTAGCGCGAAATCAGGGCAGTTCTCTTTACTAGGCCAGGCACGGTTTGGCCCTTTTTTCGGCGCTCAATTTTTGGGCGCTTTTAATGATAATTTGTTCAAGACGGCGTTAATCACCGTCATCACCTTTGATGCCGCATCATGGACAACCATGAATGTCGGGCTACTGAATAATTTAATTGCGGGCTTATTCATTTTGCCTTTCGTATTGGCATCTGCGACTGCTGGTCAACTGGCGGACAAAATTGATAAAGCGCGCTTAATGCGTATCATCAAAGTCATAGAAATCAGCGTTATGTTAGTTGCAGCCGTTGGTTGGTATACGCATTCACTCTGGATATTAATTCTGGCCGTTATTGGCATGGGTTTGCATTCGGCGTTATTTGGCCCGGTTAAGCACTCCTATCTTCCGCAGCATCTTGAAGTGAGTGAATTAGTCGGCGGTAACGGCATGGTTCAGATGGGTACCTTTGTCGGTATTTTGACTGGGCAGCTGTTAGGGGCTTCGTTGGTGAGCTGGGGCCCGATTGGTGTCCACATCATTATTTGGTCTACCGTCGTGGTGGCGGTGGTAGGTTTGTTGTTCACACTCTTTGTGCCAAATACACCTGCCCCCGAACCTGAGCTCATTATTAATCGCAATCCTTTTCCAGAAATGGTGAGTAATCTTAAATTCGCAGCGGGCCGCAGCGATGTGTTCGTCGCTATGTTGGCTAATTCATGGTTTTGGTTTTTTGGTGCGATGCTGCTCGCACAATTTCCGGTCTTTGCGCGAGATGTTTTGCATGGAGAGCCTGAGATCTTTGCCTTATTACTCACCGCGTTTTCATTAGGAATAGGCGCGGGATCACTCATGTGCGAACGCTTGTCGGCACGCACCGTACAGTTAGGCCTCGTTCCACTCGGTGCTATCGGACTATCCGTATTTGGTGTTGATTTATATTTTGCGGGAAGTCAGGCGATGCCTGCATCGCTCAGTGCAGCTGATCTGATGCTCGGCGAGCATTTCCGAATTTTTATGGATTGCTTATTGATAGGTATGTTTGGTGGGCTGTACGTGGTGCCGCTTTTTGCACTCATCCAGACACGAGCTGAGCGTTCGCATTTGTCGCGCATTATCGGTGGAATGAATATTTTGAATGCCATTTTTATGGTGTCAGCGGCGCTTATCGCTATGCTGCTGTTGAGCGCGGGACTGTCGGTGCTTGATATCTTCGGATTCACAGCAGTTCTCAATCTAGTACTGTTAGTTGTTCTATGTCTTAAGCAGCCAGAATATGCTCGTGCCTTCGTCTCCTGGCTGCTAGGTCTGCTAAAGAAGCGCCCGCTGGTAGAATGACGCTTTTAGCGAGTTTCGGTATCTTTTTTTACTCGCCTACTTCACTCTCATTGATTTCATCATGTCCGGTAATACGATAGGCCAGCTTTTTTGCGTGACCACTTTTGGCGAATCTCACGGCCCGGCGATAGGCTGCGTGGTTGATGGATGTCCTCCAGGCATGTCGCTATCCGAAGCTGATATTCAGCCTGAGCTTGATCGTCGCAAACCGGGTACCTCGCGCCACGTTACGCAGCGCAAGGAATCCGATACGGTGGAAATCCTCTCGGGTGTATATGAAGGTAAAACTACCGGTACCCCCATTGCTCTGCTAATTCGCAATGAAGATCAGCGCAGCCAGGATTACGGCAATATTGTCGATCGCTTTCGCCCCGGCCATGCCGATTACACTTACTGGCATAAATATGGCATTCGCGATCCGCGCGGCGGTGGACGTTCCTCTGCGCGTTTAACCGCGCCTGTGGTGGGTGCCGCGGCCATCGCTAAAAAATGGTTGCATACGCACTATGGAACCACCTTTCACGGCCACATGAGTCAATTGGGTGATATCGCTATCCCGTTTCAATCCTGGGATCACGTTCACAACAATCCTTTTTTTGCAGCTAACTCAGACATCATCCCTCATCTTGAAACCTACATGGATGACTTGCGCAAAGCAGGTGATTCCTGCGGAGCTCGCATTGATGTGGAAGCTCATCATGTTCCGGCTGGTTGGGGTCAACCCTTATTTGACAAGCTTGATGCCGACATTGCTTATGCCATGATGGGTATTAATGCTGTGAAGGGTGTCGAGATCGGAGCTGGATTTCGTTCGGTCACGCATAAGGGTAGCGAACACGGCGATGAAATCACACCGACCGGTTTTGTGGGTAACAACGCAGGTGGTGTACTAGGCGGCATTTCATCGGGTCAGGACGTCACCGTTTCTATCGCTATCAAACCGACGTCGAGTATTCGTACCCCACGTAAATCGATCGATCGTGATGGCAACCCTGTGATGGTTGAAACTTTTGGACGACATGATCCTTGCGTAGGTATTCGCGCTACGCCTATTGCTGAAGCTATGCTCGCGCTGGTGCTGATGGATCACGCATTGCGGCATCGTGCACAGTGCGGTGATGTGAAGCCGGAGTAGTGTCAGCCGCAACACGACCAGCGCAGTCCCTCAATTTCGCGCTATTTTTCTTTGCTTACTATGGCTACGTCGGTGTTTTCTCACCGTATGCCAGCCTGTACTTCGCCGATCGAGGATTATCTGTCACGCAAATCGGCATCTTGATGTCGTTGATGCAGGTGATGCGTATTTTTGGTCCGAATGTGTGGGGCTGGGTGGCGGATCAATCGCGTCGTCGAGTATTGGTTTTGCGCTTAACCTCGGTCGCTGCAGCCCTCACTTTTTGCGGCATGTTTGTTGGTCAGTCCTTCATGTTCTTTTTTGCTCTGATGGTCACGGTAAATTTATTTACCAGTGCCCAGGGCCCCATTTCCGAAGCCTTAATGTTGTCGTCCATGCGTGGTGATTTGACTCACTATGGTCGAGTACGTTTGTGGGGCTCGGTCGGTTTTATCGTATTGGTCACCTTATCAGGATATGCGTTGGATTGGCAGGGCATTGAATTAATGCCGTGGATAGCACTGCTGATGCTAGTGATGGTCACCAGCGTGACCTTTAGTCTGCATGAAGAGCCAGCAACGCAGCATGCACAGCCATCGAATTCTGTTCGTGAATTGTTATCGCGTAAATCGGTGTTATCTTTTTTTGCATCGACATTTTTGATGATCGCCGCCCACTCATCACTGTATGTGTATTACTCGCTGTATTTGTCTGACATGGGTTACAGCAAGAGCGTGATTGGTCTGATGTGGTCGTTGGGCGTGATTGCCGAAATTCTGTTTTTCTTTTATCAGGCACCATTGTTTCGACGCTTTGGTGTGCGCAAACTCATGCTGTTTAGTTTAGCGATCGCGGTGATTCGTTTTCTGATGATAGGTTGGGGCGCGCAATCGCTTGCGATTCTGTTAGTGGCGCAGGTGCTACACGCGGCTACGTTTGGCGTGCATCATTCCGCATCCGTGGCAACCTTGCAGCGCTGGTTTGCTGGACCTTTGCAAGCGCGCGGTCAGGCGCTGTACATCAGTATTTCATACGGCCTTGGTGGGACGGTGGGCGGCTTGCTGCTCTCAGCCTGTTGGGATACATTTGGTGCGCGTTGGGTCTATGTATTAGCGGCTATCATGTCCTTCCTGGGTTTGATCGCTGCCCAATTAAGCTATCGATGGCAAGACGAAGAAGCGTAGACATGAGCTGTCGGACTGTTTTATCGGAAATTTTTATGCGAAACAAAACTAATATGCAAATCATACGTACTGTACTCATTACGGGATTAATTTTATTTCCGCTGAGTGCATGTCAGACTGTCAAAACAACGCAAGCAGGTGCGGTCGGTGTCGATCGTCAGCAGCGCATGTCTGTGTCGGCTCAGTCCATAGAGCAGAGCGCCAATAAGCAATATGGGCAGTTGATGGCGGAAGCGAATAAAAAAGATAAACTCAACGCAGATACCGCGCAGTATGAGCGCGTAAAAAAAATCGCAGACAAACTGATTCAACAGACGCCTTCATTTCGGCCTGATGCGCTGAATTGGAAATGGGAAGTCAACGTGCTGACCTCAGGTGAGGTGAATGCTTGGTGTATGCCCGGTGGAAAAATCGCTGTGTATAGCGGGCTGATTGAAAAATTAAAAATCACCGATGACGAACTGGCAGCAGTGATGGGCCATGAAATTGCTCACGCACTGCGCGAACATTCGCGTGAGCGTGCTTCCGAGCAGACCGTCGCTAATGTAGGAATTACGATTTTAGCTACGGTAGCGGGGTTGGGGCAATTGGGTCAGAAGGGTATGGAATACGCTT
>CAINAY010000244.1 GCA_903846425.1 uncultured Noviherbaspirillum sp. | reverse complement strand
TTTGATAAAGCCTATGAATTAGAAGCAGAACTTGAGGCGGCCAACAAACAGCAATTGCTGCAATTGGTGCGTGAAGTCATTCCCTCGTACGTCAATTGCATGTACATACGCCAGACTCAGGCATTGGGCTTGGGACATGCAGTATTGTGCGCGCGTCCTATCGTCGGTGAAGATCCTTTCGCTGTATTGTTAGCCGATGATTTTATGCAGGGTGATCACGGCGGGCCTGGCGTGATGGCACAAATGACAGCGCAATTTCAGCGTGAACAAGCGAGTCTTTTAGCCGTGCAGGATGTGCCGCGTGAAAACACCAAACAGTACGGCATCGTCAGCACTGAAAAATTTGCTGAACGCTTAGAAAAAGTGAAAGGCATTATCGAAAAACCCGCGCCAGAAAAAGCACCGTCTACCTTAGCCGTTGTGGGTCGTTATGTGCTGACTAATCGGATTTTTACCTGCCTAGAAAAATTAGGTAAAGGCGCAGGCGGTGAAATACAACTCACCGATGGCATTGAAGCCTTGATGCAGTACGAGACAGTGCTGTCGTATAGATATATGGGTCGCCGTTTTGATTGCGGATCAAAGTTGGGTTATCTGCAGGCGTCGGTAGAGATGGGTTTGCAGCATCCTGAAACAGGCGCGGCCTTTGCAGAATGGTTGGCTAATCGCCACGATTAAGTTTTAGGGGATCGCGATGGCCATTCATGACATTTTAAAAATGGGCGATGCACGCTTACTGCGTCAGGCTGAACCTATCACTGAGTTTGATACGCCCGAATTACACGCATTAATCGCCGATATGTTTGAAACCATGCATGCGGCAAATGGGGCAGGTTTAGCAGCGCCCCAGATAGGCGTGAATCTTCAATTGGTTATTTTTGGTTTTAGTAGCAATGAGCGCTACCCGGATGCTCCCGCTGTACCTGAAACAGTACTGCTTAATCCACTATTCACACCGTTGTCGGATGAGATGGAAGATGGCTGGGAAGGGTGCTTATCTGTGCCGGGGTTACGCGGTATGGTGTCGCGCCATACACGGCTACGTTACCAAGGCGTTGATCAATTTGGGAATGTGATTGACCGTGAGGTGGATGGTTTTCATGCGCGTGTAGTGCAACACGAGTGCGATCATTTGATTGGTGTGCTGTATCCGATGCGAATTACGGACTTCAGTCAGTTTGGCTTTACTGAGGTGCTGTTTCCTGGGATGGATCCAGCTTCGGACGATTGAATTTATTGAAGCTATTTAAAAGCTCTCACTATCGCTGAGATAACGCCACTGACCTACGGGCAGATCACCCAGTTTGACTTGCCCTATGCGCACCCGTTTAAGTCCCAAAACTTTCAGACCCACCAATTCGCACATACGACGTATCTGCCGTTTTTTGCCTTCTCTCAGAATAAAGCTCAGCTGATCATCATTTTGCCAGCGCACGATGGCAGGCAGTAGGGCTTTTCCGTCAAGAGTTAAACCGTGATTGAGTCGCTGCAAATCGTGATCGGGCAGGCTACCCGGTTTGGAATACTTAACTCGCACTAAGTATTCTTTATCAATGTGTGTGTCTTCACCAATGAGTTGTTTAGCGATGCGGCCATCTTGAGTTAAAACGAGTAGGCCTACTGAATCAATATCCAAACGTCCCGCGGGCACCAAGCTTTTTAGCTGGCCACCAGAAAATTGTATGGGTAATCTATCTTGCTCCCAGCGATTTTCTGGACGTACTAAAACGACGGCGGGTTTGTAACCATCTTCTGCCTGACCGCTAACGTAGCCCATAGGTTTGTTGATTAACACGGTCACGCGTCGAGCTTGTTCAACTCGCGCTTGCTTTTCTATGGTGATTTTTTGCTCAGGTAGTACTTTGCTGCCGAGTTCTGAGATGACTTTACCGTCGACACGTACCCAGCCTTTGGCGATCCATTCGTCGGCTTCACGACGTGAACTTAATCCTAGTTCAGACATGCGTTTGGATAGACGGATGGGTTCGCTCATAACCTACCTTAAGCGCGAAGGGCGTTAAGTAAATCAGATTCAAGTGCAATCTGGCTGCGTGCATTAGACAAAACAGGGCCATCAACTAAAAAAACGTCTTCGACGCGTTCGCCCAAGGTGGTGATTTTTGCGGTGTGCAAATTGACTTTGTAGCGCGCAAGTACGCTAGCGATTGAATACAAAAGACCGGTGCGGTCACTCGCTGAAATCGAAAGTAGATGATACTGACCACGCTCATCAGGCTGCAGATGAACGGTGGGTGTAATTGGAAAAACGCGCGA
>CAINAY010000243.1 GCA_903846425.1 uncultured Noviherbaspirillum sp. | reverse complement strand
TGTGCAGGTCAAAGGTGCGCAAGTGATGCGCATACTGCCACTTGAAAATGACGCTATCAATGAATGCTGGTTATCGGATCGTGATCGCTTTGCGTATGAAGGATTAAACAGTGCAGATCGTTTAACTTCGCCGATGATCAAACAAGACGGTCAATGGCAAACCACTGACTGGCAAACTGCGCTTGAGTATGTGGCGCATGGCTTGCGTAATGTTCGTCATGAGCACAGTGTAGATTCCATCGCAGCACTCGCAACACCGTATTCGACGTTAGAAGAGTTATCGCTATTGCAGAAAATGATTCGTGGCTTGGGATCAGAGAATGTTGATTTCCGTTTGCGTCAATCAGATACCGTTGCCGACCGTTCGTTTACGCCGTGGCTAGGAATGAGTATCGATGCCTTCAGTCATTTGAAGCGTGTATTTGTTATCGGATCATTCCTACGCAAAGATCATCCACTGTTGGCGGCTAAATTACGAACCGCTGTTCGTCGTGGCGCGCAAGTATCGTTGTTGCATGCAACCGATGATGATCTCTTAATGCCTATAGCGAACAAACTGATAGCAGCTCCATCTGATTGGCTTGCTTTGCTCGGTGAAGTCGCTGTCGCTGTAGCACAGAGTAAGCAAATTGATGCGCCCGCTGCATTGGCACAACTACAGCCATCGGCTACTGCAAAACAAATTGCAGCAGGTTTGCTTTCCGGTGAGCCGCGCGCGATTGTGCTGGGTAACGCCGCCGCTCAACATCCGCAATCCTCACAATTGCACGCGTTGGCGCAGTGGATTGCTACAAACTCGAATGCACACTTTGGCTATCTGACAGAAGCAGCGAATACCGTCGGTGGTTATTTAGCGAAGGCCTTACCCGCTAACAGAAATTTAGCCATTGCCCAATTCACACAAGCGAAAAAAGCGTATGTGTTGTTGAACGTCGAGCCAGAATTGGATTGTGCAAATCCTCAACTTGCTCGTTCGGCACTCGATAAGGCTGAGATGGTCGTGGTCATGTCACCGTACCGTCACGGCATGGACTATGCCGATGTGTTGTTGCCGATTGCACCGTACTCTGAAACATCCGGTACCTTTGTTAATGCTGAAGGTCGTGCGCAAGGTTTCAATGGAACCGTTAAGCCCTTGGGCGACACCCGACCTGCATGGAAGGTTTTACGCGTGCTTGGTAATTTGCTTGGGCTTGATAACTTTGCCTATGAGAGCTCAGAAGATATCCGCAATGAAGTGCTAGGCGTTAAAACGCTAGACGGATTGGATCTTTCGCAGCGACTGTCTAATAATGCAGACATTCCCTTGCATACGCCACAGACGTCAACAGAGATTCAACGCGTAGCCGATGTGCCCATTTATTTTAGTGATGCGATTGCGCGTCGCTCAGAATCACTACAGCAGACAGTGGATGCGCAAGCGCCCAAAGTTAAACTCTCTGCCAATCTGGCTCAATCGCTAGGTGTTAGCGCAGGTAGTTTGGTACGCGTGACTCAGGGCACAGGATCGGTAACGCTGCCGTGCGCGATTGAAAGTGG
Source organism: uncultured Noviherbaspirillum sp. (assembly GCA_903846425.1). Lineage (GTDB taxonomy): Bacteria > Pseudomonadota > Gammaproteobacteria > Burkholderiales > Burkholderiaceae_D > Pernthalerella > Pernthalerella communis. The sequence continues at coordinate 7,640 of CAINAY010000243.1, read as the reverse complement.
CTTGCCAAATAATGTAGTGCGTTTAGCTGCAGCGCATACAACAACGGCTGCACTAGGTTCAATGTTTGGCTCCATCAAGGTGGAGAAGGCCTGATGGATGATTTTTTAAATCTGCTGACCAGTACTGGCAGTCAGCTTCTCGGGCCCGCTTGGCCGATTGCGTGGACGTTGATCAAAATCATTGCAGTAACCTTGCCCTTGATGGGTTGCGTTGCGTATCTCACGCTATGGGAACGCAAGATGATCGGTTGGATGCATGTGCGTATCGGCCCAAATCGTGTCGGGCCAGCGGGTTTGTTACAGCCGATTGCTGATGCGCTTAAGCTGCTGTTAAAAGAAATTATTGTTCCCGCTAAAGCAAACAAAGCGTTGTTTGTTATTGCGCCGGTGATGACTATCATGCCTGCGCTGGCTGCTTGGTCAGTCATTCCGTTTGGTCCTGATAAAGCGTTAGCCAATGTAAATGCAGGTCTGTTGTTTGTCATGGCCATTACATCGCTTGAAGTGTATGGCGTGATCATCGCTGGTTGGGCATCGAATTCGAAATACGCCTTCCTCGGTGCGATGCGCGCTTCAGCGCAGATGGTGTCCTATGAAATCTCCATGGGTTTTGTGTTGGTGATTGTTTTGATGGTATCGGGCAGTTTGAATTTGTCGGAAATTGTGGGTGGGCAGACGCGCGGAATGTTCGCTGATATCGGACTCAATTTCTTGTCGTGGAATTGGTTGCCTTTGTTCCCAATGTTTGTTGTGTACATCATCGCCGGTATTGCTGAGACTGCGCGCCATCCCTTTGACGTCGTCGAAGGTGAGTCGGAGATTGTTGCAGGACACATGGTGGAATATTCAGGCATGTCATTCGCGATGTTCTTCCTGGCGGAATACGCCAACATGATTTTGATTTCTATGCTCGCCACGCTCATGTTTTTGGGTGGCTGGAGCGCACCGTTGGCGTTGCTTGATTTTATTCCCGGTTGGATTTGGTTGGGTATCAAGACCTTCTTGGTGGTTTCGATTTTTATTTGGGTTCGCGCTTCCTTTCCCCGCTATCGCTATGACCAGATCATGCGATTGGGTTGGAAGATTTTCATACCGTTGACGGTCGTGTATCTCGTGATCGTCGCTGTGTGGATGCAAACTCCCTGGAATATCTGGAAGCAGTAACCGATAGGACTAAAGGCCAGAGGCTAAATGCATATGGAAGCGATCAAAGATTTCCTCGGAAGCTTGATGCTGCGGGAGCTCCTTAAAGGACTCGCGCTGACAGGGCGCTATATGTTTGCGCGCAAAATTACGGTGCAATTTCCGGAAGAGAAAACCCCGCAGTCGCCACGATTCCGTGGCTTGCATGCATTACGTCGCTATCCCAATGGTGAAGAGCGTTGCATTGCGTGCAAGTTGTGCGAGGCGGTGTGTCCTGCCATGGCGATCAGCATCGAATCAGAGCAACGTGACGATGGTTCACGTCGCACAACGCGCTATGACATCGATTTAACCAAATGTATCTTCTGCGGCTTCTGCGAAGAGTCGTGCCCAGTTGATTCGATCGTGGAAACGCACATTCTCGAGTATCACGGAGAGAAGCGCGGGGATTTGTACTACACCAAAGACATGTTGCTTGCCATCGGTGACAAGTACGAGCCTGAAATTGCCGCCAGCCGTCAAGCTGACGCGCGTTATCGCTGAGATTGTTCATGGAATTCACTACGTTTCTTTTTTATGCTTTTTCCACGCTGCTGATATTTGCGGCGGGTAAGGTTATTACCGATCGCAATCCGGTTAATGCAGCCTTATTTTTGATTCTATCTTTTTTCTCTGCCGCTGCTCTATGGATGCTGCTGAAGGCTGAGTTTCTAGCGATTGTGTTGGTGTTGGTATATGTCGGCGCGGTGATGGTGCTTTTCCTCTTTGTCGTGATGATGTTGGATATCGACATGAGTAAGTTGCGCGAAGGTTTTTGGAGCCACATGCCACTGGCAGTAGTTATTGGTTTGATCGTCGCGGTTGAAATGACGGCCGTGCTGGTACGAGGATTCGTTACACAGCAAGCACAGGGCGGGGCGCTGAATATTGGTGATACACGCGAGCTAGGTAAGCTGATCTATACCCAGTATCTGTATGCGTTTGAAATTGCAGCGCTCATTTTGTTGGCAGCGATTGTCGCGGCGGTTGCGCTGACCCTGCGTCGACGCAAAGACATTAAATATTTTGATCCGGGCGCGGCCGTCAAGACGCGCAAAGAGGATAGGGTGCGTATTGTTAGCATGCCTTCTGAACGCAATCGTGCAGCGGAGACATCCGCTACAGAAAAATCCTGAGGCCCATCATGGAGATAACACTTGCACACTATTTGACCTTGGGCGCGATTCTGTTTGCGATTTCGGTGATGGGTATTTTCTTGAACCGAAAAAACGTCATCATCATCATGATGTCGATTGAATTGATGCTGTTGGCGGTCAACATGAATTTTGTGGCTTTTTCCCATTACCTCGGTGATGCAGCAGGCCAGATCTTTGTATTTTTTATTTTGACAGTCGCCGCCGCAGAATCGGCGATTGGATTAGCGATTCTCGTCGTACTGTTCCGAAACCTGAATACGGTCAATGTAGAAGAACTCGACCGTCTCAAGGGCTAATTCACTCACAAGGAAAAGAATTTTCATGGCGGGGCAACTCAACCCACATCTGATGTTGTTAGTGCCACTGGCACCACTAGCGGGCTCGTTAATAGCCGGCTTGTTTGGTACGCGTTTTTTTGGCAACCTCATCGGACGCACGGCGTCGCACAGCGTCACCATCATGGGTGTGCTGGTTGCGTTTCTGATTTCCTTGCACGCACTCGCCGAGGTCATCGGAGGAGCTTCCTACAGCGGTACGCTGTATACGTGGATGACTGTCGCTGGTGTGAAACTAGAAATTGGTTTTTTAATCGATAGCCTGACGGCGATGATGATGTGTGTCGTGACTTTCGTCTCGCTGATGGTGCACATCTATACCATCGGCTACATGCAGGACGATGAAGGTTATAACCGTTTCTTTGCTTATATTTCCTTGTTTACCTTTGCCATGCTCATGCTGGTGATGAGTAATAACTTCCTGCAGTTGTTTTTCGGCTGGGAAGCGGTTGGCTTAGTTTCGTATCTCTTGATTGGTTTTTGGTTTAAACGACCCACCGCCATTTACGCCAACATGAAAGCCTTTTTGGTTAATCGTGTTGGTGACTTCGGTTTCATTCTAGGTATAGGTTTGTTGTTGGCGTATGCCGGCTCGATGAACTACGCTGAAGTGTTTGCCAAGCGTGAAGAACTGGCTGCATTAACCTTGCCAGGATCCGATTGGATGCTGATCACCGTGGCATGTATCTGCTTATTTATTGGTGCGATGGGTAAATCAGCGCAGTTTCCACTGCATGTCTGGTTGCCAGACTCCATGGAAGGCCCCACACCGATCTCGGCGCTGATTCATGCGGCCACGATGGTGACTGCAGGGATATTCATGGTGGCGCGTATGTCACCGCTGTTTGAACTCTCCGACACCGCCTTGTCGTTTGTATTAGTCATCGGTTCCATTACAGCCTTGTTCATGGGCTTTATGGGCATCATTCAAAATGATATTAAGCGTGTGGTTGCTTATTCAACCTTATCGCAGTTGGGCTATATGACGGTGGCCTTAGGTGCCTCGGCCTATTCGGTAGCGGTATTCCATTTAATGACGCATGCTTTCTTTAAAGCGCTGCTGTTTTTAGGTGCTGGTTCAGTCATCATCGGTATGCATCACGATCAAGACATACGCCGCATGGGTGGTTTGTGGAAGTACATGCCGATTACTTGGTTTACGAGTTTGTTGGGATCACTCGCGCTCATCGGCACCCCGTTCTTCTCAGGCTTCTATTCCAAAGACAGCATCATCGAGGCGGTACAAGCTTCGCATATTGCCGGCAGTGGCTTTGCTCAGTTCGCTGTGTTGGCGGGCGTGTTTGTTACGGCTTTCTATTCTTTCCGTATGTACTTTTTAGTGTTTCATGGTCAAGAGCGTTTTGGTCATGAAGCCGCGCACGATTCGCACGATGCCCATGATGATCACCACGACGAGCATCACGGTTTAGCACCCGGTGAAAAACCTCACGAAACACCATGGGTGGTGACCTTGCCGCTCGTGTTGCTAGCGATTCCTTCGGTAGTGATCGGGTTTATAACCATTGATACGATATTGTTTGGTGATTTCTTCAAAGGGGTGATTTTTGTCGCTGATAAGCATGAAGCCATGGCGGAACTCACCCATGAATTCCACAGTGCGACGGCGATGGCGATTCATGCCTTAACCAGTGTGCCGTTTGCGTTAGCGCTGAGCGGCGTGGTCGCTTCGTGGTACTGCTACATGATCAATCCCAAAGTACCTGCGTGGTTTTACCAAAAATTCAGCACCATCTACACGCTGCTGGATAACAAGTACTACATGGATAAAATTAATGAAGTGGTCTTTGCCGCAGGCGCGCGCAAGCTGGGTTCCGGTTTCTCATCGATAGGCGACAAAACTCTGATTGATGGCTGGATCGTAAATGGTAGCGCGCGATTGGTAGGATGGTTATCCACCGTGACGCGTACCTTCCAGACTGGCTATATTTATCACTATGCATTCACCATGATCGTCGCAGTAGCCCTGTATATGGGTTATCTGCTGATGAGTTCCTGATCGAATCCAACAGAACAGCAGCCCGCGAAAATACAACCATGCAGTCAACTATTCCTTATCTGAGCCTTGCGATCTGGGTACCAATCGTGTTTGGTATCGTGGTGTTAGCCGTCGGCTCTGACAGCAAGGCAAAGCTCGCACGTCATTTATCGTTACTTGGTTCGTTGGTCAGTTTTTTGTTCACGCTGCCGCTCGTCGACCAATTCGATTCAGCAGCGCATGGTATGCAGTTCGTTGAAAAGTCACCTTGGATAGAGCGCTTCAATGTGTTTTACCATTTGGGTATTGATGGCCTGTCGCTGTGGTTCATACCCTTAACTGCCTTTATCACGTGTATTGTGGTGATCGCAGGTTGGGAAGTTATACAGAAGCGTGTTTCTCAGTACATGGGTGCTTTTTTAATTCTGTCCGGCGCCATGATTGGTGTGTTCTGCGCGCTGGATGCGTTGTTGTTCTACGTGTTTTTTGAAGCGACGCTGATACCGATGTTTATCATCATCGGTGTTTGGGGTGGTCCACGTCGTGTTTACGCCGCGCTTAAATTTTTCTTGTACACCTTGCTCGGTTCGCTGTTGATGCTGGTGGCTCTGCTGTACTTATATGCGCAATCAAACGGCAGCTTTGATATTCAAACATGGCATAAGCTGCCTTTGACGCTACACGGACAAATTATTGTTTTCTTAGCCTTCTTGATGGCCTTTGCAGTCAAGGTACCAATGTGGCCAGTACATACCTGGTTACCCGATGCTCACGTTGAAGCACCTACCGGCGGCTCGGTCATCCTTGCAGCGATCATGCTGAAGTTAGGTGGATATGGTTTGCTGAGATTTTCATTGCCGATAGCTCCGGATGCTAGCCATTACCTATCAGGGATGATGATTGCCTTGTCCTTAGTCGCCGTGATTTACATTGGTTTAGTCGCGCTCGTACAAGCCGACATGAAAAAACTGGTGGCGTATTCATCGATTGCCCACATGGGTTTTGTCACCTTAGGTTTCTTTTTGTTTGGTGAGATGGCGGTGCAAGGTGGTTTGATGCAAATGATTTCGCACGGCTTTGTGTCGGGTGCGATGTTTTTGTGTATAGGCGTTCTATACGACCGCGTTCACTCTCGCGAGATTGCATCGTATGGCGGTGTCATCAACACCATGCCGCGTTTTGCAGCCTTGTTTGTACTTTTTTCGTTGGCAAACGCTGGTTTGCCAGGTACCTCGGGTTTCATCGGTGAGTTTCTGGTGATACTCGGTTCAGTCAAATACAATTTCTGGATAGGTTTGCTGGCGGCGACTGCGCTGATACTGGGTGCGGCTTATTCGTTATGGCTGGTCAAGCGCGTGGTGTTTGGCGAAGTGGCGAATGACGATGTCGCTGCGCTGACAGACCTTACGTCACGTGAGTTTTTCATGCTGAGCGTATTGGCGATTGCTGTGCTGTGGATGGGTGTGTATCCCGCTCCGTTTACCGATGCGATGCAGACCTCGGTGACTGATTTACTTCAGCATGTGTCCGTTTCCAAGATTCCCCAATAACCTAGAATTTTCATCGGCTGATCATGAATGAACTGAACCTGATTCCCGCTAGCGCTGAGATTTTTCTCGCGATTGCGATCATGGGCGTGCTGGTCGCTGGGCTGTTTGTACACGAAGATAGTCAGCCCGTAAGTCATCGCTTGTCGCTACTCGCGATTGTTGTGACGGGGTACATCGCCATTTCAGATTTTGGTGCAGCCGGTAGTAGCTATGCTTTTAACCAAATGTTTGTGAACGATCCTATGGCCATGCTGCTCAAGCTCTTTGCTTGTACGGCCACGTTCATTACGCTGATTTATTCGCGCCAATATGTTTTGATTCGCGGCATGCTGGGCGGATCATTGAGCGGTGAATTTTATGTGTTGGCTCTGATGACTTTGCTCGGCCAGATGATCATGATTTCTGGGAATAGCTTCCTGATCATTTATCTCGGGCTCGAATTAATGTCGCTATCGCTATACGCATTGGTTGCACTGCGTCGCGACAATCCAATCTCAACTGAAGCAGCCATGAAGTATTTTGTACTTGGCGCACTCGCTTCTGGTTTTATGTTGTACGGTATGTCGATGTTGTATGGCGCTACCGGTTCGCTCAACTTGACACAAGTAGCGGCTGCTATCGCTGCAGGCACGTCGAGTAAGACTGTGCTCGTGTTAGGTCTAGTGTTTATGGTGTCGGGCTTAGCCTTTAAACTTGGAGCCGCACCATTTCATATGTGGGCACCAGATGTGTATCAAGGTGCTCCTACCTCGGTTACGTTGTTATTGGGTGCTGCGCCTAAGCTCGCTGCTTTTGCTATTTGTATGCGCTTGTTAGTTGAAGGGCTGGGCGCATTAGCAGCCGACTGGCAGCAGATGCTGGTGGTAATGTCAGTTGCGTCACTGGTTATCGGTAACATTACCGCGCTTGCGCAGACCAACATCAAACGCATGCTGGCCTACTCAACCATTTCGCAAATGGGTTTTATGTTGCTCGGTTTGGCGTCGGGTGTTTTTACGGGCTCGACTGCTGAAGCAACGGCCAGCGCCTACAGCGCATCGATGTTTTACACCATCACCTATGTGCTGACGACGTTGGGTAGTTTCGCGACCATTATGCTGCTGTCGCGCCAGGGTTTTGAAGCTGAACAGCTGGATGATTTCAAAGGTTTGAATCAACGTAGTCCATGGTTTGCAGCCATGATGATGTTGCTCATGCTGTCATTGGCAGGTGTGCCGCCTATGGTAGGTTTTTATGCGAAGTTGTCCGTCCTGCAGGCAGCACTCGAAGCAGGGCAGGTTGCCTTGGTTATTTTTGCGGTGATGATGTCACTGGTTGGTGCGTTCTATTATTTGCGTGTGATTAAAGTTATGTACTTTGATGATGCGATTGATACATCTCCCATCAGTGTTCCTAAGGACATGCAAATTGTTTTGTCGAT
>CAINAY010000242.1 GCA_903846425.1 uncultured Noviherbaspirillum sp. | reverse complement strand
GAAAACAGAATCGCCGCATCCAATGGATAGCGATCGAGGGGTTGTATGGTGACCTCGGTGGCGTAGTCGGGATTGGTGGCCAAACCCATGAACGAGCCGGCCTTTGCGCGGGTGGCACGATACTCAGGCAGGTAACGACCCGCTTGGCGCATTAGCCAAAGCGGCGTGTAGTCCGTAGGTTGGCGCAGCAATGCGCGCAAAAACTTATCGTTCTTTAGTGGGGCGTAGACGTTGGACATCCTGTTCCTTGGTGCGGTTTTCGGATGGCCGTATTATCGCCCAAAGGGCTGGCGCAACAGAAATTTTTAACGCGTCTCAGACACTCAAGTCTGTAAACATTGTTTGTCGCTTTCTAAATTACGGGGCAACCACGACTTCCACCTGCGCTTCAGCCAGCATGCTGGCCAAGCCGGGCGGCGGCGGCGCATCACAAAACAACTTATCAATTTGAGAAAGATGGGTGATGCGAACCAAGGCTTGCCTGTCGAATTTGGCTTGATCGGCCACCAGCCAGACCTCGCGCGACTGCTCAACAATGGCTTGGGCCACTTTGACTTCACGCGGATCAAAATCACGCAGGGTGCCGTCGGGCTCAATGCTTGAAACGCCGATGATGCCTATATCGACCTTGAATTGCCGTATGAAATCTACCGTGGCCTCGCCCACAATCGCGCGATCGCGGCCGCGCACCACACCACCCGCCACAATGACTTCGCAGCTAGGCTGGCTGGCCAATATGGCCGCCACGTTGAGATTATTGGTCACGACGTGCAAACCCTGATGGTGCATCAGCGCACGCGCCACCTCCTCGGTCGTCGTTCCTATGTTAATAAGCAGTGAAGAACCGGGACGCACTCGCTCAGCTACAGCGGCAGCGATGCGGCGCTTGCCTTCTATATTAAGTATCTGGCGTTGGGTGTAATCGATGTTTTCGACCGACGACGGCAACCCCACCCCACCGTGATAACGCGCCAGCAAGCGCGACTCTTCCATTAATTTGACATCGCGCCGCACGGTCTGGGGCGTAACGTCTAGCTGATTGGCCAGGTCTTCTACAGAAATGGTGACTTGGCTCTGGACCACTTCGAGCAAACGCCGTTGACGCGGGTTGAGGGTCATACCAATACTCCCGCCCAAGGCCGGGCCACGTTAAAAAGTAAATAATGAAAACAAACGAACCGAAATGCTGCCATGTGTGTTGCTTTTTGTTCGTTTAACGTCTATCTTTGAATCGTATTATCTTCAGTCCAAGTACGCTTGGCAAATCCAATAGGAAAGGTTACCAGCCCTTCCTGAAAGCAACCGAACTCGCGTCGACAAGCCTGACGCCAGATTAGTTGTCAGCAGTAGGCTACTTTCGTCAAACCATCAATTCATCGATGCCCCAAACTCGCCTATTTACTTGCGTCGCTAATGAGCTCCTCTTCTGCCACCTTTGATTGCGATTTGCTGATTGTCGGCGGTGGCGTCAATGGCGCGGGCATCGCGCGCGACGCAGCAGGGCGCGGCTTATCGGTCGTGTTGTGTGAGAAGGATGATCTAGCGTCACACACGTCGTCGGCCTCGACTAAATTAATTCACGGCGGCCTGCGCTATCTCGAACATTACGAATTTGGATTAGTGCGTAAAGCGCTGATCGAACGCGAAGTCTTGCTACGCTCTGCACCACACATTATGTGGCCGATGCGCTTTGTTATGCCGCACGATAAAGGTCAACGTCCTGCGTGGATGATACGTGCGGGCATGCTGGTGTATGACCACCTCGCACAACGCGAAATTTTGCCCGGTTCAGGCAGCCTCGATTTGCGCACGCACGCAGCAGGCAAACCACTGAAGCCTGAATTCACTAAAGGTTTTATTTATTCCGATGGTTGGGTGGATGACGCGCGACTCGTTATCTTGAATGCCTTGGATGCTGCCGAAAAAGGCGCAACGATTTTGACGCACACGGCGTGTGAATCGGCCAAGCGCGATGGCGACAAATGGACGGCTGTGTTGCGCACCAATGATGGCGAAGCGCTTCATGTGAATGCACGCGGACTCATCAATGCCGCCGGCCCATGGGCAGCATCATTCTTGCAAGATGCGTTGCATCGCCCGAGTGCGAAATCACTGCGATTGATTAAGGGCAGTCATATCGTCGTTAAAAAATTATTTGATCATCCTTTCGCTTATATATTTCAAAATCCTGATGGCCGCATCGTGTTTGCGATCGACTACGAACACGATTTCACGTTGATAGGCACAACAGACATTGACTATCACGGCGACACGAATAAGGTCGCGATTGATCACGATGAAATTGAGTATTTGTGCAAACTAACTGAACGCTATTTCTTAAAACCGCTAAAGCCTGCCGATGTGGTGTGGGCGTATTCGGGTGTGCGTCCTTTGTTAGAAGATGATTCGTCGAATGCATCCGAAATTACGCGCGACTACAACTTAGTCATCGAAGGCGAAAGTGCACCGATGCTGAGTGTGTTCGGCGGCAAGATTACGACATTCAGAAAACTTGCTGAAGAAGCGGTCGACATGATTGCACCCAAGTTAGGCAATCACCGCGGTTCGTGGACAGCCAATGCCTGTCTGCCCGGTGGTGATTTGTTTGGTAGCGAACCACAAAATCGTTCGGTACTTGAGTTCGATGGATATGTGCACGAACTACAAAAGAAATTTTCCTGGCTAGCACCCAAATTGATCGCGCGTTATGCGCGCACGTATGGCACGCGTATTCATGTGCTGTTAAACAATCGTCATTCGTTGAAGGACATGGGTCAGCCGCTGGCACAAGGTTTATATCCTGCCGAGTTGGAGTATCTGATGAATTTTGAATGGGCGTCGTCGAGCACCGATATACTGTGGCGTCGCACTAAGTTGGGGCTTCATGTGCCAGAGGGGACGGCACAAAAAGTTGATGAGTGGTTTGCCGCCAAGCGGTATAAAAACGATAACAAACTGATGGTCGCAGCAGGTTAAGTTCGGCGCGACACATTCGGAGGAGATAAAGTGCGTCTCGAATTACAAGGCGTAAGCGCCCGCGTTGGCGCTCATACGCATCTGTATCCGACTTCGGTCGCGTTGATGACGGGAGCCATCAACGTGCTGCTCGGCCCGACCTTGGCCGGCAAGACCACGCTTATGCGTTTGATGGCGGGACTCGATCGCCCTACCGAAGGCAAAATCATTGCTGACGGCGTCGATGTCACTGGTGTACCCGTGCGTGAACGGCATCTGGCCATGGTTTATCAGCAGTTCATCAATTACCCTTCTCTCAGTGTTTTTGAAAACATCGCTTCGCCATTACGAATTGCAGGCAAGTTATCTGAAGATGACATTCGTAAAAAAGTCCATGAGATGGCTGAGCGTCTGCATATTTCAAACTATCTCGATCGCTCACCTGCCGCACTCTCTGGCGGCCAACAGCAACGTACTGCGCTGGCGCGTGCGCTAATTAAAGATGCAGGATTGTTGTTGCTTGATGAGCCGCTCGTCAATCTAGATTACAAACTACGCGAAGAACTTCGTCGCGAATTAACCGATCTGTTTGCCTCGGGCGGAACGACCGTGGTGTATGCCACCACCGAGCCACTCGAAGCTTTGCAACTCGGTGGGCAAACACTCTTGATGCATGAAGGTCGTGTGCTGCAGCATGGTTCTACGCTGTCCGTATTTAATGCGCCTTCATCATTGCAAGCAGCGCGCACATTTAGCGACCCACCAATTAATTTAATCAATGCGCATATAGCGACGGGCGTAGCCGATTTAGGTAATGGTTTAACGATGCCTCTAACGGAACGTCAACGCAGCAAAGCAGCGGGGCACACTCATGTAGTGCTCGGTGTGCGTGCG
>CAINAY010000241.1 GCA_903846425.1 uncultured Noviherbaspirillum sp. | reverse complement strand
GTCGATGGCAAACAACGTTTACGCACAGCGCTGGGCGAAGTCGATAGTCTTCATTTAGTGCATTTACCTGCTGAGAATACCAACGCACCCAAAATTGACATCTGGCTGGCACAAAGCATGGATTGGCTGCCCGTTCGCATACGCTTCTCCGAAGCGAACGGCGATACGATAGAGCAGACCTTAGAAAGGATACAAAAAAAGTGAGTAACTCTGCGCTGGTACTTTTTTCAGGTGGACAAGACTCGGCCACCTGCCTTGCGTGGGCTCTTTCACACTATGAGCATGTAGAGACCGTAGGCTTTAGCTACGGACAACGGCACCGCGTTGAGCTCGAACGCAGACCTATCGTTAGTAGCGCACTCAGGCAACTCAACCCTGATTGGAATACTCGACTAGGCATTGATCACTTGCTCGATTTGAGTGTATTGAGCGAAATCTCCGATACAGCCTTAACCAGCGATACAAAAATCGCTATGCAAGAAAATGGTTTGCCCAATACCTTTGTTCCTGGTCGAAATTTATTGTTTTTAACCGTCGCGGCTGCACTTGGGTATCGACGTGGAATCAATACCTTGGTAGGCGGCATGTGTGAAACGGATTATTCGGGATACCCCGACTGTCGCAACGAAACTTTGCAGGCTCTTGAAAGTGCTTTGCAACTGGGCATACAGTCGACTATACATCTCGAAACGCCTTTGATGTGGCTGGATAAATCCGCCACTTGGTCACTCGCTGACAAATTAGGCGGCACAGACCTGATTGAATTAATACGCACAGAGACACATACCTGCTATCTGGGCGAGCGCGGCACCTTGCATGCATGGGGCTATGGCTGCGGAGAATGCCCTGCGTGTGAACTGCGCGCGCGAGGATATGAAAAATTTATGGCTTGATTACACTACTGATTTTCATTCCTAAAACCTAATAAAAAAGGGCGGATGAACATCCGCCCTTTTGATTTCCACACCACCAAAATCAAATCACTGTATCGCGCGCGTCTCGTATCGGGATGGTTGCGTACTTAACTGAGTTAGCGTCATTCCTGTAAATCAAAGGCTTCTCTTGGGCAGCAGCGGTACGCGCATGCAGCACGATTTTTTTCACATCATCATGATGCGGTGATTTGCCACAAACAGGATCAGCGGCTTCAGCATCTCCCAATAGCGCATAGGCCTGACAACGGCAGCCGCCAAAATCTTTTTCTTTATCGGCGCAACTACGGCAAGGCTCTTTCATCCACTCAAAGCCACGATAACGATTAAATGCGTCGCTGCGGTACCAAATGTCGTCTAATTTTTCTTCAGCGACATTCGGAAATGTCAGGCCTGGTAAAGTTTTCGCTGCATGACAAGGCAAAGCTGAGCCATCGGCTGCCACCGCCAAAAATACCGAGCCCCAGCCATTCATGCAGGCCTTAGGTTTATCTTCGAAATAATCGGGAACCACAAACAACAGACGCAACTTATTACCTAATTTAGCGCGGTATTCATTCACAACCGCTTCGGCACGCTCTAACTGTTCGCGCGAAGGCATTAACTGATCACGGTTAACATGCGCCCAAGCGTAATACTGAGTATTCGCCAGCTCGAGATATTCCACACCCATCTCTACTGCCATCTCAATGATGCGACCGATATGATCTAAATTGTAGCGGTGCAAAACTACATTTAGCACCATCGGATAATCGTATTTTTTAATGAGCTTAGCAACACGATTTTTCAGATCAAAGGTTTTTGTACTGGAGAGAAAATCATTCATCTCCTTGGTGGAATCTTGAAATGAAAGTTGAATGTGATCGAGCCCTAGCGACTTCATTTTTGAAATACGCTCTTCAGTTAACCCCACACCCGATGTAATCAAATTGGTGTAATAGCCAAGCTGATGTGCTTCACCGATCAACTCTTCCAGATCATCACGCACCAAAGGCTCGCCGCCCGAAAAACCTAGTTGCGCCGCACCCATTTTGCGCGCTTGCCGTAATACGTCTTTCCATTGATCCGTCGTGAGTTCTTTTTTATCTTCCGCATAGTTCAACGGGTTGTAGCAGAACACACAATGAAGTGGGCAACGATAGGTAATCTCCGCCAACAACCATAAGGGTGGCGGTATTTGCTTAGTTTCAGATAAATCAGACAATCCAACCTCGCTCGGTAGCAATTTCAAGAAATCCAGTTACATCTTTTTCTAAACCTGTGGCATTGAATGACTGCTCTATATCAGCAATGATGGCGTGCACATCGCGCTCACCATCGCAACGCTTCAAAATTTCAGAAGCGCTTTGATTCAGTTTCACCATACCTTCAGGATATAGCAGTACATATCCTTGCTGCGCTTCTTCGTACTGCATGCGAAACAGTCTTGCCAGTTTAGGTTTTGCGGTTAAATCAGTCATGTTTATTTTCTGGATAATTCAAGGGTAGGCTTTCTCAATCGCATCAGAGATTTGCCACAGCACGTCTAGCTTGAACTGCAAAATTTCCAACGCACGCTCTTGCTGCTCACGCGTTGTGAAGTAATCTAGCGTCACTTGCAAACCATGTTCCACATCACGCTCAGCAAGAATCACGCGGCTACGAAAATAAGCCAAGCCCTCTTCCTTAACCCAAGGGTAATGAGTAGGCCAGTTCGCCAGACGATCTTTATGAATTTTTGGCGCAAACATCTCTGTTAACGAAGAACATACCGCTTCTTGCCACGGCTTACTACGCGCAAAATTAACATAAGCATCAACAGCAAATTTCACACCTGGCTGTACTTTTTTCAGTGACCATAATTCATCACGCGACAAACCGGTTGCTTCACCTAAGCGCGTCCATGCTTCAATGCCGCCCGGCTTATCGCCATAACCATCATGATCATGAATGCGATCTATCCATTTACGACGCACTTCACGATCCGGGATGTTCGACAGAATCGCAGCATCTTTTACCGGAATCATCACTTGGTAGTAAAAACGATTAATCACCCAGCCTCGAAGCTGATCAGGCGTTAATGTGCCTTCATTCATACGTACATTGAAGGGGTGATTGATATGATAATTTTTACCTTTTGCACGTAGCTGAGCCTCAAACTCTTCGCGGCTCCAAGGCATATTTTCTTTCATCGTAACGGGTGCGTTCATAACGTGATCTCCATACCATCGTAAGCGACTTCGATATTGTGATTCGCCAGCTGTGCGCGTTGTGGCGAGTCTTCATTCAAAATGGGGTTGGTGTTGTTGATGTGAATAAGAATTTTTCTACGAGTACCCACACCATCTAATACTTCT
>CAINAY010000240.1 GCA_903846425.1 uncultured Noviherbaspirillum sp. | reverse complement strand
GTCATTTCACCTGCCATCGCGGTTTTGTACTCAACATCACCACGCAAATCTTCTTGTGGGTGACAAATTGTTCGCACTTGAAGAGCAACTTCATTAATCAGATCCGGTGACAGCGTTTTGCCTACCAACAGTTGCTCTGCCGCCGTCGCACGTAAGGGCGTCGGCGCGACATTCGTCAAACCTATGCGTGCTTTGGTAATGACATCGCCCGACCGTTGCAAGACAACCGCCGCTCCTGCCGTTGCCCAGTCACCAGTTTTTCGTTTGAGTTTTCGATATGCGCAGCCCGCACCTGAAGGCATGGGTGACATTTCCAAACAAACGAGTAATTCGTCTGATTGCATAACGGTCATGTAAGGACCGTAAAAAAAATCGACGGCCGCTACACGACGTATCCCACGTGCGCCCTGTAGCACCAGCGTGGCGTCTAAGGTCATCGCAATCGCTGGTTGGTCGTTGGCTGGATCGGCATGAGCAATGTCACCTCCAATCGTCCCGCGATTTCTTACTTGAGGATCTGCAATCTGACGCGCAGCCTCCGCTAACAGAGGTAATTTTTCGCGAATTATTGGGGAGTTGATCAATTCATTTTCCGTCGTCATCGCACCAATGCGAATCACATCGCCTTGGCTTTGTATGCCTCGCAGTTCATGAATATTGGCCAAATCAATCAAATGAGCAGGCTCAGCTAAGCGCAGCTTCATCATCGGCAACAGGCTGTGTCCACCCGCCAGAATTTTTGCTTCATCACCCAAGCTGGTGAGTAAACCAATCGCCTCAGCCACCGTTCCCGGTGCGTGATAGTCGAAACCCGAAGTAATCACAGCGTCTCCTTTAAAAAGTTAGTTCCGCTGCAGGAAGCCAAGGAACTGATACAGATCAAGTGCAGATTAAGAAGTTACATATTCGATAACCGCACGGCTATCCTAACTTCGAACAACCGTTGCAACAATTACTACTATGTTGATCAAACGCAAAGGCTGGCGATGGCTACTACTGACCTGCATGATGGGGTTTTGGGGCTATTGGCTATTCGTAAAAACTGCTAGCTGGAGCTGGGCTCTGCTGATGACGGCTGGAGTGGCAAGCGGATGTCTCGCGTTAGCACTTCTGCGGCCGCAACGTTCTGGTCTATCGCCGCCTACCGTAATGCTTTCGCTGGGTATCGGAGGAATGCTGATGGGTTTCGCATGGGACTGCCTGCAAACCCCGATGGCAATGTTGGAGGCCTTATGCCTCTCTTCGAATGGCAGATCGCTGATTGAATCCTTGCGTTACCACCTCAAGCTGCTACCGGGTATGCACGTGATGATGATTACCGGAGGATTAGCCGCAGTGCCAACATTGCGTTTGATGCGACCTGAATGCAGAAAACTTTGCGCACTGTTCGCACAAAATATGTTGTGCTCAGGGTGGATGCTATTGGGCATGACCATCGGTGGCACACTATTCGTTCAAGCGCTTAGTGTCAGCAATGGCATGAGCTTGGGTCGTATGTTGGGTGGAATGATGACGGGCATGGTGTGGGGCATGGTCATCAGCGTGGCTATCTATCGTTTGTATTTTATTTTGCACGATTATTTTCGTATGAGAAAACGCCTAAACATCACGGCTTCAACCCACTCGAGATAAAAAATAGATCATCAATTACTTGGTGTTTTTTATCCGTCAGGCTTCTGTAAGTTTAAATTTACTCATAAGTAATGAGATTAACTTATCATTTAGGACTAAAACAAATTACGCATTTGTCCGAATACTAACTTTTTTAGTTTCTAAACTCCTATGTATCATGCTGAAGAAAATCTCCCCGGTTGGCGCGGAGACATAGAGCGCTTTATGGCGCTCAGTTTTATTCAAAATTTTTTGATTTTTTTAATTATCGTTAACGCCATCATTTTGGGCGTAGAAACGAATCACGAAATCATGGCCGCGATTGGCCCTGAACTACTAGCGGTCGATCACTTTATTCTTTGGGTATTTATTGCCGAACTGGCTTTACTGATTGCCGCACGTCGACTGAATTTCTTTAAAGACCCTTGGTCTGTATTTGATTTTTTAGTAGTCATGATCGCGTTCATACCTGCCACTGGCAGCCTATCCGTACTGCGAGCACTACGAGTGCTTCGTGTTTTGCGGCTGATTAACAAGATTGAGAGTATGCGCAGGGTTGTGGGTGCTCTGTTAAGCGCGCTACCCGGATTAGGATCAGTATTTAGCTTGATACTGATTATTTTTTATGTATCCGCTGTGATTGCAACCAATATATTTGGACTAGATTTTCCTGAGCGCTTTGGCTCGCTATCCACCAGTCTGTATACACTTTTTCAGATCATGACC
>CAINAY010000239.1 GCA_903846425.1 uncultured Noviherbaspirillum sp. | reverse complement strand
GGGTGCTATGTTTTTAGGTAAATTTTCATCCGAGTCGCTGGGGGATTATTGCGCTGGGCCGAATCACGTACTGCCAACGTCGCGCACTGCACGTTTTTCATCACCACTGGGCGTGTATGATTTTCAGAAGCGCTCATCGATTATTCATGTGAGTCAATCCGGTGCGCAGACCTTAGGCGTTATCGCAGCTGAACTCGCGTATGGCGAAGGTTTGCCAGCGCACGCACGCTCTGCCGAGCTACGGTTGAAATGAGTTTCTGATGACAGTCAGCAAAAATATAATTCGCGCCGATGTGCGCGCACTGTCGGCCTATCACGTACCCGATGCCTCTGGTTTTGTAAAACTGGATGCAATGGAAAATCCCTACACGCTAACGCCTGAGCTGCAGCAAGAGCTGGGTCGTCGATTGGGATCGGCAGCACTGAATCGTTATCCCGTTCCGACCTATGCAAAATTAAAGGCAGACATTTGCGCCAAGCAGGGCGTGCCTGATGGTTGGGACGTGGTGTTAGGTAATGGCTCGGACGAGTTAATCAGCATCGTGTCGGTAGCATGTGCAAAACCGGGTGCCAAAGTGTTGGCGCCAATCCCTGGTTTTGTGATGTATGCCATGTCAGCGCAATTCGCTGGCCTTGAATTCATAGGCGTGCCGCTGAACAAAGATCTCACTCTCGATTTGCCAGCGATGCTCGCTGCAATTCGCGAGCATCGTCCGGCGATTACGTATCTGGCTTATCCGAATAACCCGACTGGCAATCTTTTTGATGCGCAAGCCATGCTAGAGATTATTCGCGAAGTGGGTGACACTGGATTAGTGATCGTCGATGAGGCGTATCAACCGTTCGCTGGCGATAGTTTTATGTCGAAGTTGCCTGAGTTCGACAATTTAATCGTCATGCGCACTGTTTCAAAGTTGGGTTTAGCAGGAATACGCCTTGGCTACATGTCTGCTTCGGAGGCGCTATTAAATGAATTCGATAAAGTTCGTCCGCCTTATAACGTGAATGTGCTGACCGAAGTCACGGCAGGTTTTATGTTGGAGCATACGGACGTATTGGATGCACAGGCATCAGCGATTCGTGCTGAGCGCGAGGTGATGTTATCAAGTTTGTCTGAGATGGATGGAGTTGAGGCGTTTCCTTCAGCGGCCAATTTCATTCTTTTACGAGTGACTAAACAAGGTGTCACCGGCACCCAGATATTTGAGCGTCTGCTGGCTCAAAAGGTGTTGGTAAAAAATGTCGGTAAAATGCATTCTTTACTCGATAACTGCTTACGGGTGACCGTTAGCACGCCAGCCGAGAACGCCGTCTTTCTGGCGGCCCTTAAATCTAGCCTGAATTCCTGACATTACTCTAGCCATGGCACGTACAGCAGAAGTAGTTCGCGATACCAACGAAACCCAGATTCGGGTGGTCATTAATATCGATGGTACCGGTCAGCAAAAACTCAACACGGGTGTGCCTTTTCTCGATCACATGCTTGATCAGATTGCGCGCCATGGTTTGATCGATCTCGATATCACTGCCAATGGTGACTTGCACATTGATGCTCACCACACCGTAGAAGATGTGGGTATCACTCTCGGTCAAGCTTTTGCGAAAGCGATGGGCGACAAAAAAGGTATTCGTCGCTACGGGCATTCCTATGTGCCGTTAGATGAGGCGTTGTCGCGTGTAGTGATTGATTTTTCGGGTCGTCCCGGTTTGGAATTTCACGTTCCATTCAAGCGCTCCATGATTGGAAGCTTTGATGTCGACCTCACGCATGAATTTTTTCAGGGCTTCGTTAACCATGCGCTGATGACGCTGCACATTGATAATTTGCGCGG
>CAINAY010000238.1 GCA_903846425.1 uncultured Noviherbaspirillum sp. | reverse complement strand
TGAAACGCGGGGCTAGAGAGCAGCCGGTCACGCCAGCCTAATAACCAATCCGTAAACGACAGCGTAGCGGCCGCCATACACTAAGCCGAGACGCGCATCACACTCGGTGCAACCCGACGTGTGAGCTCGACTGGAACCAAGCGTTTCGATTCTTGCCTCACTAGCGTGCGCAGCTGCGCTGAACCGCGGCAGCTAGGAATCGATGCGCTGGCATAGGCGATGAGTTGATCGAAATATTGAATCGCACCCGACAAACCGAGTTCAGCCGCTGAACTAGGGCGACCGTGCGTTACGTCTTGACCCTGAGGCTTGCCTAACGATTCCGCATCTAAAGCGACATCGCGAATATCATCAGCCACTTGATAAGCTTCTCCCAACCATTCGCCTAAAGCACGCCAAGGGTCGGCCGCTACACCGGCAGCTTGCGCGCCTGACACAGTAGCTGCCACGAACAAAGCACCAGTTTTAGCGCGTTGATATTCGGTCAGTGCTACACGGGGCTCGCACTCCCAAGCCTGACCAGCCACGATACCGCTAGGCGCTGCAACACCTGCTGAGAGCGTGGCCACTAGCGGGCCTAAGCGTTCTGGTTTGGCACTCGCTGCGACGGCCAAGCTCTGATACGCCGAAACAATCAACGCATCACCCGCCAACACGGCCAAGCGTTCGCCATAAGCCGCAAATACCGAAGGACGTCCACGTCGGGTCGCCGCATTATCGAAACAAGGTAAATCGTCGTGAACCAGCGAGGCACAATGCATTAACTCAATCGCCGCACCCGCCGCCGCAGCGATAGTCAGATCATCGGCGCCACAAGCTTGCGCCACCGCTAATGTCAGATGCGGGCGAATCCGCGCGCCACCGGGAAACACCGAGTGACGAATCGCCGCCGCTAGTCTGGGCGGACCATCCGGGCCCTCTTGGGCAGCGACTGCGGCTTCGAGTGCCGCTTCTATGCGTTGAGTGTTATCCATATTGTCTCCGTCTAGCGGTTTGCGACGATTGAGGACTCTGGGTCCACGGTATCGGTGTAAGTTAAAGCTGTCACATGCTTGTGTCAAGCAAATTAGACACAAACGCGGGCGGATTTTCCTGAGCTTGTCAATTCGTAAAGATTAGTCAGCCAGCGCCCAAGCTTCCCAGAACGCTTGTCCGACCTCAAAAAGCCCGCTCGATGGATCACCTAAGGTCACGTTTTTCCGGCATATCAGGCCTAGGCCACCGGAGTGAACAAACCATTCAGGGAGTCGTCATGGGAAATATCGGTTCGTACCGCGGGGCACGCGCTTTGCCCGTACTTACTCTCACGCTGACCACGCTACTAACGAGCTGCGGCGGTAGCAGTAGCGATTCAGGTCTAGCCACTGCGCAAAGTGCCGGCACTAGCGTGGGCTGCCCTCAGGTGGGCATGCAATGCAGTGGCGACAGCATCATCCGCATCGATAACGGTATTGCTGTCACCACTTCTGGTGTGCAGACCTACGCGATTTCAACCAATGATTTGTTGCAGCTCAACCCAGCACCCGGCAGCGCCTATGGCTTGCAACCCGCCACCGGTGGTCTGGCTGATTTACGCGTTAAGCGCGATGCCACGGGCCAAACCGCAACAATCACACTACTGATGTCACGACTGGGGCTATCGTGGGATGGCATCAGCGAGCGTCCGCTGATCATCGAAACCTTTGAAAAAAATCAGGGTCGAGTCCAACTTAACAGCACAGGTATTGCTACGCTGTTTGCGCTACCACCACCCACCGATGTGAATTTTTATGACTACGCAAAACTAGGTGCCGCCGCTACCCAAGCGAACTACGCCAACAATATTTATTTTCCACGTAACGAGCCGATACGCTGCCCGGCGAGTGATCCGAATTGCCCTGCAAGCGAAACCGATGGCGTTCATACACAAGCAGGTAACTGGCGTACCGGTGGCAGCAATCCCGACAATGTGTCGGCCACACGACTGCATGCCGATGGCGCGGTGCAAGCCGGTTACGGTGTCGATGCCAGCGGTCGATTGGTTCTGTTACCCACGGCCGATGGCATCGGTGTGCCTTACCCTGGCTTTAAGGGTTATCGCGATTATCACCAGTGGAGTTATGCCAGCGCCAACCTCGGTAGTTGGGTCACTCAAGACAGCGTGCTGATCACTGAATGGAATGGGAATAACGAACACAATAAAATGCGGCGCGGTTTTGTCGCCTTTGGAGATACCACCGATGTCAGCACCCTACCCAGCTCCGGGGTCGTGCGTTACACAGGCAGTTTGCATGGCTGGTTTACCTATGACAAAAATTTGGAATCACAAGTCATTGTTGGGCAAGTCGAAGCTACTGTAGATTTTTCTACTCGCATCGTCACACTTACTTTTAGTGGTACTCGCGTAAATGACAGCAGCTTGACTGTCGTTCCTGTATCGCTGACTAGTACACTCAATTTAGGTACAGCAGAGTTTGCTAATTACTTTAGCGGCATCGCTTCGAACACAAACGTAAGTGGCGGTGCTTCGGGTCGATTTTATGGCGCCGTGGGCGCAGGCAGCAGCGGCACAGGTCCGGCCGAAATCGCTGGAATTTTTCAATTGCAAGGTGTGGGTAATGGGCCAGTGAGCATCGGGGGAGTGTTGTTAAAGCGCATGTAGGCGATAACGATAAATCAGCTCTGCATCACTTCATCTATAAGCCTCACGCATTGCGTGGGGCTTTCTTCATGCGCGAGATGACCCAGCATAGGCCACACAACCTGGCGTGCGTTTGGTAGTAAACGCGCTACCTGTGTCGCTTGTGATGGCGGCACCGTTAAATCATTGTCTGCAGCGACTAACCACACTGGCAAAGTTAGTTGCGGCAATTCACGTTCCAACGAATCTAAATCCCAGTTCGCCATCATCGCCAATGCTGCCGACACATGACCTGGATTACGCACTAGCTGCGCATACAACTTCATACCCAAAGGATCTAATACCGATCCGGTACCTCGCACTAGTTTTTCAACGACGCTGTAATCCGCCGCTTGCCAGGCAAAAAATCGGGCGGCAAATGAACCCGCAGATAGTAAGCGTGCAATCGGTGAAAACAACTGCCCCGCCAAACCACCAAAACCTATAAATGCACCATTCAAACTCACCATAGCAGCAGGTGCAAAGGCACCATCCAGCAGCATGCGTGCGGCGACTGCCGCACCGGCCGAGTGCCCCACCACCAGCGTTGGCGTAAACGACATCACACGCAATAACTCAGCTACTTTGCGCGCCATTCCATTAAGCGATTGTTCTTCTGAAGATGGCATAGACGTAAATCCATGACCGGGCATATCAAGCGCTAGTACGTGATAACGCAGCGCCAACAAAGGCGCTACATCACGCCATGTATGCGATGTCGATCCCGTGCCGTGTAATAGCAAAATTTTTTTAGGATTGAATTCGGTCGCATGCGTTAATCCAAATTGCTGCACATGCCAGTTAAGCCCTGCGGCTTTCACAAAATGACTGTGCGCGCGATTAGGCCAATCTCGGCCATCGGTGTCCCAATCCAAGCGCTGGCTCACTTCAACGTGCTCCATCCAATGCCGCAGCGCGCACGGCTAACGACACCGTGGCCGCTCCCGCTAAGGGTAATGGCAAGTAACGCGCTCGCATTGCGGCTGCAAGATCAGCAGCAGGCTTTTGTGGTTGAGGTGAGGTATCGATAAACAATACGGACATTTGCATCACAGCGAGTTGTCGCGCGGCTTCCATC
>CAINAY010000237.1 GCA_903846425.1 uncultured Noviherbaspirillum sp. | reverse complement strand
ATAACTGGGAAGCTATTCGTGAGGGTCTCAAGCGCATGGGTCGCAGTGATCTGATCGGGAATGGTCCTCAGCATCTGGTGCCGCGCACGGATGGAACATCAGCTCAAATTAATAAACATCGGCGCGATGAAACACCGCCGCTGAAAGTAATGGCGAAAAAATTTGGCCATAAAAAGCTACGCGTAGGCGCCGCTATTTCACGCAAGCGCGCCGGCTAAGTTAGCGGACAACGGGTAGACATTGATCAGGCATCGATCAATTATCGAGCAGACATAAAAAAACCGACCTAGTGAGTCGGTTTTTTTATGAGTCGGTGGTGGGAAGTGCAAGTTTCGAACTTGCGACCTATCGCGTGTGAGGCGATCGCTCTACCCCTGAGCTAACCTCCCTTGAGGGCGCAGATTATCGCACAAAGCGTATCAATCGCCCACAGGTTGCCGCCATAGACAACTACCTTTAACTTGTTTATCTAGCGACGTAAGTAAGGCTTCATGCTCGGCAAGCTCGGCTTCTGTAGGGGCGACAATTAATACTTCGGCCAAACTAGCCCGAACATCGTTCTCACCCTCTGACTGAAAATCGTTATGCATATCGATAGTCAGGCTCTCTTGACCGCGCGTCATTGCAAGATACACCTCAGCCAATAACTCAGCATCGAGCAAGGCACCGTGCAATGTACGATGTGAATTCGAAATGCCATAGCGCTCGCACAAGGCATCCAGCGAATTTCGTTTACCTGGATGCAGCTCTTTTGCTTGCACTAAAGTGTCGACCACACCTTGCACCTGCTTTGGGAAAACGGGCAAACCTAGCTTTTCAAGTTCGGCATCCAGAAAGCCCACGTCAAACGGAGCGTTATGAATAATGATCTCAGCATCACAAACAAACTCGCACAGCTCTTTCACGATATCGGCAAATTTTGGTTTATCTCTTAGGAATTCCGTCGTCAAACCATGCACGGCCAATGCACCTGGGTCTGAATCACGCTCGGGATTCAAGTAGTAGTGAAAATTATTGCCCGTCAGTCGACGGTTAAGTAATTCAACGCAGCCGATTTCGATAATGCGATCACCACTGCGTGGGTTCAAGCCTGTCGTTTCGGTATCAAGAACAATTTGACGCATGTTGAAAATATTTTGATGAAGAAGTTAATTAAAACACGTTCGACTAAAAATCAGAACGCGCATCAGACACTGTCTGCAACAACAACTCAACGCCTCGATTGGCCAGTGCATCGGCACGTTCGTTGCCTTCGTGTCCTGCATGACCTTTGACCCAGCGCCATTCTATCGTGTGGCGGGACTGTGCTTCGTCCAGCGCCATCCATAAATCGACATTTTTTACCGGTGCCTTACTAGCCGTGCGCCAGCCACGCGCCTTCCATCCTTCCAGCCATTCACTAATGCCTTTTTGAACATACTGACTATCGGTGTGAACCACAACATCACAAGAGCGATTCAACGCGTTCAAGGCTTCAATCACGGCCATTAATTCCATACGATTATTGGTAGTGTTTAGCTCACCTCCGCATAACTCTTTGCTGTTCTCACCCGCGATCAGCCATGCGCCCCAACCACCGGGCCCGGGATTACCTTTGCATGCGCCATCGGTATAAATATCAACTTTACTCATCTGTCTGCTTGTTATTCATATGATTAGTGGCGGGGACAACGCTACGCACTCGCGCGCTATGCTTTTGCCACGCCGGTCCCACTAGACGCATACCTTGTACTCGTTTAATCGCTTGCACCATATACAAGGCTCCCAGATACGGCCACCATCGATTGCCGGCTTTTTCAAGGAACCCAAAACGCTGCAGCCATTTACTCGTATCGCACGGAGGTGCATAGCAACCAAAATGTCCGCGGTTGATTTCCATATTCAACAGCTTCAACCAATCCTTCAATCGCGGCACGCTAATAAATTCACCATGCACAGGCAGAAAATGAGCGCCCGTGACTCGACCAAAAATTTGTCGCGCACCCCATAAACTAACGGGATTGAAGCCACAGATAATTACTTGTCCTTCGGCT
>CAINAY010000236.1 GCA_903846425.1 uncultured Noviherbaspirillum sp. | reverse complement strand
CAGATCAAACTGACAAGCCTTTGATTCATAAGCCTTTATCCGACTAAGTTGCTTTTTAAGAAGCCCGGCTAGGCCAAAACAACGTACAATTCGTCTATTGAAGCACTACAAGTCGCATTCGATTAATGCCCCTTTGCTTCGCCCTTGTTCTACTCTCTGGAGAAAAAATGAGCCTGACCTCTGGCTTGGATCCTGTACTTGATTTCCTTTTGAACGGCCTGACGCACTCAACTGGCTGGCAAATTTTTATTTACACGATGATCGTCACGCACATCACTATTGCGGGCGTCACTATTTTTCTGCATCGCTGCCAAGCACACCGTGCGTTAGATTTGCATGCGATACCAAGTCATTTTTTCCGTTTTTGGTTGTGGATGACGACCGGCATGGTCACCAAAGAGTGGGCTGCCATACACCGTAAACATCATGCTAAATGTGAGACTGAAGAAGATCCGCATAGCCCAGTCACGCGTGGCATCGACAAAGTCGTGTACGAAGGTGCTGAGCTGTATCGTATTGAGGCGCGTAACACCGAAACCATAGAGAAATATGGCCACGGTACGCCTGATGATTGGATCGAGCGTAATGTCTATACAAAACACTCAGCTCTGGGTGTTTCTATGCTGTTAGTTATTAATATTTTGCTGTTTGGCGTGCTTGGTTTGAGCGTCTGGGCGGTGCAGATGATGTGGATTCCCGTGACTGCCGCCGGCATCATTAACGGCATTGGTCACTTTTGGGGCTATCGCAATTTTAATTGCAAGGATGCGTCAACTAACATTCTTCCTTGGGGCATCATCATTGGTGGTGAAGAGTTACATAATAATCACCACACCTATGGCACCTCGGCCAAACTCTCATCGAAGTGGTATGAGTTCGATATCGGCTGGATGTACATCACCATTCTTTCTTTCTTTGGCCTTGCTAAGGTGAAGAAAGTCGCACCTGCTCCGCGTTTCGATCGCGAAAAGCTAGTAGCAGATCTGGATACGCTGCAGTCTATCGTTGCGAATCGCTACGACGTGATGGCTAAATATGCATTTTCGCTGCGACAGGCGTGGGGTGATGAGATTGCCAACATACGCGCCAAATCGGCAATTGAGAAAGACGTGTTGAAATCATCGAAAAAATTACTGCAGTGCGAGCCAGCGACCCTGGAAGAGGCGCAGCAGCAGCAGTTGTCAGAAATCTTCAAGTACAGCCATACCTTGAAGACGATGCATGAAATGAGAACGGAATTGGCTGCACTCTGGGAGCGTTCGCATTCGACTAGTGACCAATTACTCGACCAGCTACGTGACTGGTGTGCTCGTGCTGAGGCTTCGGGTATTCGTTCGTTGGAGCAGTTCTCGCTGCGCTTACGTAGCTATGCCTAAGGTTAGAACTTGGCTTTGATGACTACCGAAAGTCGATAGTCACTCAAGCAAAAAAAGCCCCGCAAGATTTGCGGGGCTTTTTTACGAACTCTACGAAATTTACAAATCGACGATTTATTTAATCTTCGTTTCTTTGTACATCACGTGCTTACGTGCTTTGGGATCGAATTTCATGATCTCCATTTTTTCAGGCATCGTGCGCTTGTTCTTGGAAGTCGTGTAGAAGTGGCCAGTACCCGCACTTGACTCCAGTTTGATCTTATCTCGGCCTTTAGTAGCCATGGTGGTCGTCCTTTAAATGTAATCGTTAGATCTTTTCGCCACGGGCGCGCATGTCGACCAGCACGGCGTCGATGCCGAGTTTGTCGATAATACGAACACCTGCAGTCGATACGCGCATGCGGACCCAGCGGTTTTCAGATTCAACCCAGAAACGGCGATTCTGCAAGTTAGGCAGGAAGCGGCGCTTGGTTTTGTTATTTGCGTGGGAAACGTTGTTGCCGACCATCGGCTTCTTCCCTGTTACTTGGCATTCACGTGCCACGGCAGACTCCTTTATACATCCAACATTGGAAAAGAACGCGAGTATACTGAAAATATTTAGATTTTTCAAGGACTTGCGAACTAAAATGGTGTCTTGATCGATGGAATTAATTTAACAATTAGCCTAAGTTGGGCGTTAATTTTAATTTATATTGCTATATCGACATCTTCCCAAGAGTGGGGCTAAAGAAAATTTCCTGCTAAATCAAGGACTCAGCACAGTCCGTTCGCTTGAAATGACCACACCGCGGCACCACTGACAATCAGATGATCTAGCATGGGAATTTCTACGCAAGCCATCACTTTCTTGAGTTCAGACGTTAGCATTTTGTCCATGGCGCTGGGTTTGGCTTCGCCAGAAGGGTGGTTATGGGCAAAGATGATGGCAGCTGCATTGTGTTCTAGTGCTCGGCGCACGATTTCACGGGGATAAACAGCGGTGCGAGTCAGCGTGCCTTTAAATAAAGTTTCGCAGGCAATCATCCGGTGCTCTACATCGAGAAAGAGTGCGATGAAGCTCTCGCTTTGCTGCCCTGCAAATTGCATCTGTAAAAACTGCTCCAGCGATTTGGGTGATTTGAAAACCGGTTGGGCTTTCATGTCACCAGCAAAACAGCGCCTTCCTAGCTCTAGTACGGCGAGCATTTGCGAGCGTTTTGCTGGTCCCAGCCCTTTGATGTCGTTTAACGCTAGCGCCGGCGCTGTCATAAGTTTTCCGAGCGAGCCAAATTTAGTGATGATGGACTCAGCCATTTGGACCACCCCCAT
>CAINAY010000235.1 GCA_903846425.1 uncultured Noviherbaspirillum sp. | reverse complement strand
TGCGCACGATCACGTGTGTCGTCGGTGGGAAATCGACCATGCATTTGCAGTGAGCGACCCAACGGTGATTGCAGCGCGCCGCGTAAGGATTCTTCAACGGTCAGCGATTTAAATAATTTTGCGACTTGAAACGCACGCCCTATACCTTTGCGTACGATCTCACTACTCGGCAGACCAACGATATCTTCACCATCGAGCAAAATGCGGCCCGAATCTGGTTGCAAGCCGCCCGAAATTAAATTGAAGAAGGTAGTTTTACCTGCACCATTCGGCCCGATTACTGCAGACAGAGAGCCAGCAGGGAAATCAATAGAAACATCGGAGGTGGCCACCACACCACCAAACGATTTACGAAGATTTTCGACTTTTAACATGCGTAGGTTCGCGATCTAATCAATCTTACGGCTTGAGTGGTCGTGCTGGTGGAACGCCACCATACGTACCCCAGGTCGTGCCGCACAGCCAGCCCACATCAATCGGTAAGGTCACGCCCGTAATTGCACGCGCAGCATCGGATAAAAGAAAACCCACGCCATCGGCAACTTCATCCGGCATCACTAAGCGTCCCATCGCGGATTGCTCTGACAGATCAGCAGGATTACGATCACCGCGATCAATCGCGGTTTGTAATGCTTCGGTGAGCGTGTAACCCGGTGCCACCGCATTCACACGCACACCGGAACGTCCCCATTCAGCGGCCAAACACATCGTCATGGAAATCACCGCTGCTTTGGCAGGTGCATAGGCATGCAGAGGAATGGAGCGCCAACCCGTGATTGATGCGATGTTCACAATCGCCCCATGTCCTAGTTCTGCCATACGCGAACCAAACACTACGCAGCAAAGATAGGTGCCGCGTTGATCGACATCGGTCACCTTGTCCCATTCAGACATGGTTAATTGTTCGGGGGGTAGCTTGCGCTGCAAGATACCGGCGCTATTAATCAGTCCTGTGACGGCACCGTGATTTTTTTCGATGAGTTTCGCTGCATCGTGCACCGTTTGGTCTTGCAGTACATCGCAAGGATAAAAGGCTTTAACACCCGTCTCTTTGGTTTTTGCATCCGACCATGTACCAGGAAGATCGAGCACGATCACCTCATCGCCACGCTTTACATGGTGCTGTACACACGCCGCTCCAATACCACTGGCTCCACCAGTGACCACAGTCACAGTTTTTTTACTCATTGCGCGTCTCTCTTATTTTTAATTGTTTGAAATAGTTGTTGAACAAAGTCAGTGATGCCACGCTTAAAGCCTAAGGCAAACAGCAGCACCACGATACCTAGCGCTAAGCCATGGAATTCTGTGCTGCGGGTGATCACGTCATTGAACAGCAGCAGTAAGGAAGCGCCGACGACCGGCCCGATGAATATATTCAAGCCACCCATCATGATCATGAAGATCGCTTCACCCGACATGGTCCAGTAACCAAAATCAGGAAAAGCACCAGAGACGAACAAGGCCATGATGATGCCGCCCGCACCCGCCAGTGATGAGGCGAGAATAAAGGCATACAGTTTTACGCGCCAGACATCGATACCTAGATAGCGCGCGCGCTCAGCGCTATCGCGCACCATACGTAAGGTATAACCAAAAGGTGATTGCAGCACCGTGCGTATCAAGAGCAAGCAAGCGACAGCCATTACGCAGGCGAACCAATAGAACTGCGTGTGATCGGCCAGATTAATACCGAGAAAAGGTGTGCGTGGAATGCCGCCAGTCAGTCCTTGATCACCGCCTGTTAGTGATGTCCAGGTTAAGATTACGCTGTGTAACAGCATTTGAAACGCCAGCGTCAAGAAAGAAAAATAAATTTCTTTGAGTCGTACACAGATCGCACCAACAATAAACCCCATCACAGCGCAAAACAAAATCGCCACTAGCATGGCAAGCGGAATCGGCGCACTGGTTTTTTGCATGGTTAATGCAAACGCATACGCGCCACCACCAAAAAACATGGCGTGACCAAATGACACTAAGCCGCCATAGCCCACTAAGATATTTAGCGAGGTAGCGAAGATGCCCATCGCCGCTAAGCGGATCACATAATCCAGAAGTACACGCGATGACGAAAAGGCGGGGATCAGCACCAATACCGCCAGTGCCAGCAATGCCCATAAAAAATCCGAACGAAATGTAGAGGACTGTTTCATGCGCGTGTTTCCTTGCCGAGCAACCCATTAGGACGCAAAATTAATATCAATGCCATAGCGATGAACATCAGCCCTTCAACAAATAAAGGAAAACCTATCGTTCCGAAGGCGCGTATTAAGCCAATCATTAAAGCGCCGACTAAGGCGCCGCTGACTGATCCCATGCCGCCGATGACGGTGACAATGAACGATTCAATCAGAATAGAAAATCCCATGCCTGGTGACATTGACCGTACCGGCGCCGCTAAGCCGCCTGCCATACCTGCTAGCGCACCACCAAAGGCAAACACGCCGGCATAAATCAAACCGGTGTTGAGACCGAGTGCAGAGGTCATGGTGGGGTTTTGAGCAGCAGCGCGAACAATTTTTCCTAAGCGTGTGTGATTTAGTATCGCCCACAGTACGATAGCAATCAGAGCGGCTGCAGCAATTAGATACACATAAAAGACGGGAACAACACCACCGAGAATAAATAGCGGAGGCGCTTGAAATTCATCGGGCATACCCATCGATTGGAATTCTGCACCCCAGATGATTTTTACGATGTCATCCATCATCAGCACTAGCGCGTAGCAGACCAGTAGCTGCATCAGAACATCGGCGTTGTACACGCGACGCATGAAGAAGCGTTCGAAAAGTAAACCGAATAAACCAACGCCTATACCAGCAGCCACGATAGACAAGGCAAAACTGCCTGTGACGCGATAGGCGGTGAGCGCCACATACGCACCCAACATATAGAACGAGCCATGGGCAAAGTTAACAATGCCCAAGACACCAAAAATTAGCGTCAGGCCAGCAGCGACTAAAAATAGTAGCGAGCCAACGATCATGCCGGTGGAGAGTTGGGTCACGATGCATGACATCGAACTCAAACAATCAAACAAAGCAGAGGGATTCAATCAGTGCTCCTGAAGTACAAGGCAGCGAGCAAAAATATATGCTCGATGATGATGCCCCGCTTGGGAAGCGGGGCGGTTATAAAACGTTTATGAACGATTAAATAAACGTTGATTTAACGATTACGCAAAGCCTTTACGTTTTTTCCATTCGGCTTCGAGTTCGGTAATTTGTTTCCAGTTACCAGGAACAGGATTAGACATGAAGGGCTCTTTACCCGACAGCTCACCCCAGCCGAGTGCGTAGTCCACTAAGGTGTGATCGTCGGCGCGCATAGTTAGTTTGCCGTTAGCACCAAAAGGCGAATCAATCGTCAGCCCCTTTAGTACGGCAGCGACTTTTGCACCGTCTGCGCTTTTGGCTTTTTTCATTGCGGCGGTTAAAAACTGTATGCCTGCAGCGTTTTGCCACGCCCAGTTCAATGGCAGATCGCGGTACTTTGCTTGATAGGCATCTGACCAAGTACTGTTACCAGCGTTGCTAGGGAAACTCTTCAAATAACGATTACCAGAATGCAGACCTTGCGGTACCGATTTAACGTTATGCAGCACCGCATAATCCGCCATGTTCACGCCGAAGAACTGTCTATCTTTAAACAAAGCATAAATGTTCGATTGATCGATGAAGGAAGTCAGATCACCACCCCATAAGCAGGAATACACCGCCTGTGGATTACCTTGCAACAGTCGTGTGATGTTTTCGCTGTAATCAGCTTGGAATAATTTTGGCCAGACATCACCAATGATTTCAACATCTTTATTAAACAATTTCAGGTGATCGATAAATTCTGCGGTCGTATCACGACCATACGCGTAGTCAGGTGAGCAAGTCATCCAACGGCGCAGATTTTTTTCTTTCGCAACCTTAGCCGCGTAGGCGCCACCGATGACTGCATCATGGATACCTTGACGTGCGCAGCGGAATGCTAATGGAGTACGTAATTTAGGATCGGCAGTCAGAGCTGACGTTTCTGAGCAGGTGTGTATGACCAATACACCCAGATCACGTGCGACTTCATGCACAGCAAATGCACCCGATGAGGCTTCGCCGTCATAAATAATTTCGCAGCCTTCTGCCGTTACTAATTCGCGAGCGACACGCGCTGCTTCTTGTGGTTGACCCTTGGAATCGCGAATCACTAATTCAATTTTGCGTCCACCCAGACCACCGGCCGCATTAAATTTTTCCACTTCCATTTGAGCGGCATTGGTCGATGATTGTCCGAGCATGGCGACTCGACCTGACAAGATGGTCGGCATACCCACGCGTATCGGTTTGTTTTGTGCCAGCGAGATGTAGGGGAAACCAATGCTGGCCATACCGGCGATTGCCGTTGCACCTTGAATCAGTTTGCGACGTTGGGGTTGTTTTGGTGCGTTGTCGTCTTTGATGCTCATGGTTGTCTCCTGTTTTTATAAGTGGAACCCTGAAGCGTCATGCTATTTAATGCAATTCGTACTTGCCTAAGCGGGGTTTAAAAATTCATTAAACGGCAATTATGTTGTGGTGCAGCAGAATTTTTTCTGGCCGGGGTCTCCGTACGCACGGCCAGAACCATTTGAGTATAAGGGAAATGGTAATTACCACCACGGATAAAAATCAGGCATCTGTGATGGCTTAGAGATGAAATTCGGCTTACGCTTTTCTGTAAAAGCAGCAACACCTTCTTTACCATCGTGGATGCTGGCATAGAACATCGCCAGCGATTCAACTTTGTGCGCTTCTTCCGGATGGCTGAACGCGCTGTTTCGGTAAATCATTTGGCGCGCCATAGCGGTTGATGTAGGTGAGCGTTCGGTGGCAATCATGCGAGCCAGTTCGCGTGCACGTGTGAGTAACTGATCAGCAGGTAGAACTTCTTTCACCAAGCCGTGTTTGTGTGCTTCAGCCGCAGAAAAAATTTCGGCAGTGTGTATCCATTCAAGTGCTTTAGCGACACCGACTATGCGTGGCAAGAACCAGGTTGAGCATGCTTCTGGCACGATACCGATTTTGCCAAACACGAATCCAAATTTAGCGTGTTCGGAGGCTAAGCGTATATCCATCGCCAACTGCATGGTGACACCGACACCGACTGCGGCGCCATTGATAGCGCCAATAACGGGTTTTTTACAATTAAAAATCGCCAGTGATACGCGACCACCGGTATCACGTACGCCTTTAACAATCACGGGATCTTCGAGTCGTTCATTCATGTCTTTCATGGTCGGATGTTGAGTTTCATCCAAGCCGAACACGTTGCCGCTCACAGCCAAATCCATACCCGCACAAAACGCACGACCCGCACCGGTGACAATGATGACGCGCACATCATCATTTTCGCTCGCCGCATTGAACGCAGAAATCAATTCATTCGCCATCGTGACGGTGAAGGCATTCAGCTTGTCGGGGCGGTTTAGCGTGATAGTTAAGATTTGCTCAGACAAATCGCAGCTCAGCGTTTCATACGTCATTGCGTGGTTCTCCAAAATTATTTTATCGTTTGAATTATGTAATACATCAGTCAATTTTTATCGTGCGCATCCAACCATACGGATCGGGCGTATGGCCATACTGAATGTCAGTCAGTGCTTTATACAAATGCGTGGCAACGGGTCCAGATTTTTCATCATTGATGCGGTATTCTTTTCCCTTGTAGCCAAATTTCCCGACTGGCGAAACTACTGCAGCGGTGCCCACACCAAAGGCTTCGGTAATGCGGCCTTTTTCTATGTCGGCCAAAATCTCATCAACATCAAGTCGTTCTTCACTCACGGTGTAGCCCAGATCAGGTGCGAGCTGCAAAACAGATTCGCGTGTCACGCCATGCAAGATGCTGCCCGAGAGCGCCGGAGTGACTATGTGTTTGCCATCACGCACAAACATAATATTCATCGCGCCGACTTCTTCTATATAACGACGCTCTACCGCATCTAACCACAAGACTTGCTGATAACCGTGTGGCCTGACTTGCTCAGCAACAGCAACGGTGCCCGCATAATTACCGGTGGTTTTAGCCTCGCCTGTGCCACCTTTTACTGCGCGCACATAATCGTGAGAAATATGGACAGCCACCGGATTAAATCCATTCGCAAAATATGGACCGACCGGACTAAGAAAAATATAGTGTAAGAATTTTTTACCAATACGTACCTCAAGCGTCTCTTCGGTACTAATCACCACAGGCCGTATATACAGCGTGCAGTTAGGCAGACGTGGCACCCATTCGTGCTCTAGTTTGACCAAGGATTCTATATAGTCGATGTGTGTTGCAGGATCGATTTCCGGCATACCTAGCCGCACTGCTGATCGATTCAAGCGCGCCATATTGCGATCAACGCGAAACAAATTGATGTTTCCGTCTGCTCGTCTGTACGCCTTGGTACCTTCAAAGATAGCTAGTCCTATGTGTAAAACTTGAGCCACAGGATGCATAGGTAAGGGTCCGAATGCCCCTATGCGCGCGTCATGCCAACCTTGGTCTTGCGTGTAATGCTGCGTAAACATCCGATTGGTATACAAACGACCAAATCCCGGATTGTCGGGAAAGATCGCAGGGCGTGGGTTCTGCAGTGTTTCAATAATCATTTTGAAGCGTCTCTGTTGGAGTAATAGAATTTACCGCCGTCAAAGCGACGACGGCAGACATATTTTTATAGGTATATTTTTTTATTTTTTTTATTTGCCTTCTGAATTTTTCCATGCTGTCATCAAGGTATTCGATGGCAGTGATTCATCCAAAAGTTTTTGTCCGGTTTCTACGCCAGCGATAGGCAAACCTTTGGGGTCGAGCTTTCCTATTTGTACTAACACACTGGCTTGATCCCAATAGATGTGTTCGTGATACAGCTTGTCACCACGAAAGTTAATCACGGCCAGCAAAGGAATTTCTACGCGTTTGCCAGTGGGAGGTATGCCGGGTAGCATCCATGGTATTTCGCAGGTATGGGTAAAGCAAAATAACATTTCGTCGACGACTTGTGTGGCGCCGACTGTGCGCGAAATAGGAATCAGCGAGGTGTCAGGCGGATTGCTGTTCACAAAATGATGTTTGTAAAAACGATGTAGCTGTTGGTAACCAACGCCACCAGTCATCGTGGGAATGTGATTTACATAAGGTTCTGCGACCATGGTGCTCATAGTGGCATCCACATCGCGGGTGCCGAATTCATATTCACAGTGTTTGTCCCACAGTGCCGACAAATCGAAGTGAGGGCCAATGTCTTCGCGCAGCGCAGCGACACTGCGCTGATGAGCCATTAAGGCAGAGGCCTTGTGATAGTGCTCACCCTTAGGGCGCGCAAATGCATGATCAGCTTCGGGGTAAATATAAATTTCAAAGCCATCACGTTTACCTAAACGCTTTTTAATTTTTTCTTGTGCTTTTTCAGGGCAATATTTATCTAAACCTGCAATGTGCAAGACAACGCGACATTCAATGTCATCCGCTTCATCTAACGCATCTTCAATACCCACACCGTAATAGCCAATCGCTACATCCACGTCAGTTCGGCAGGCAGCTAAATAAGCGAGTTTGCCGCCTAGGCAAAAACCCAGTACGCCGACATCACCACTGACACCCGACATGTCACGCAATGTGGTTATCGAATCTTGAATATCTTCTACACCGAGGTCTTGATCGAAGCCTTGAAAATAGCCGAACGCTTTTTGCCAATCCTCCGGTGTGTAACCGAGTTCAACGCCAGGCTTTTGACGCCAAAATAAATCGGGCACCAAAACCACATAACCTTCTTCAGCATAGTAGTTAGCAATTTCACGCATATTGGCATTGACGCCAAAAATTTCTTGCGCAACAACCAAACCCGGACCTTTGCCTGAAGCGGGTTTTGCTAAATAAGCGCTGAACTTTCCGCTGCCATCGCTAGCTTCAATTTTTATGTTGCGAGTTTTTATAGAAGGGGAGGCTGAGTTTTTCACCGGGTCATCCTTGTTTGTAATAGTTGGTTCCAAAATTTCAACGTTAATTTTGCACTGGAATGTGTGTTCCGTAAGGTCCATTACGGTAGCATAGGCAGGTGGGACTATCCTACATAAGCACTGATTAAATAAAAACTAGATATTTCTCGAGCAGTGGGTAGGAGATAACCCTTTGATTCGCTTGGCTCCGCTTAGCGTAGCTACGCTGGCTCGCCATTAAATACGTAAAAATTCAGCCCCCCAATAAACAATAAGACAAGAAAAGGAACAGCAATGGACATCAAGAATACAGTTGCGCTGGTTACTGGAACTAATCGCGGTGTGGGTCGTGCCATCGTTCAGGCACTGGTGGCAGCGGGTGCTAGCAAAGTTTATGCTGCAGCGCGAAATGTCGATGGTGTAAAAGATTTGGTCGCCAGTAGTGGCGGAAAAGTTGAAGCGATTGCACTCGATATTACGAATGACGCACAAGTTGCAGCCGCGGTTGCCCATTGTGGCGATGTCAAATTGGTAATCAATAATGCAGGCGCTAATCATGCGTCTGGTTGCATCGCTGCCGATTCACTGAAAGCTGCACGTGCCGAAATGGAAACAAATTATTTTGGTACCCTGGCGATGTGCCGCTCGTTCGCGCCAGTACTTAAATCGCATGGCGGCGGTGCCTTAGTAAACGTGATCTCTATTGTTGCCAAAGCGACCATCCCTGCTTATGGCTCTTACAGTGCATCGAAGGCTGCGAATTTACGTATGACAGAAAGCGTGCGCGCTGAACTGGCTGCTCAACATACTTTTGTTCAGTCTGTGATGACAGGTGCCGTCGATACCGACATGGCAAAAGGCTACGATGGCCCGAAAAATTCACCGGCAGAAGTCGCACAAGCCATCTTAGCTGGTCTTGCGAGTGGTGAAGAGGATGTTTACGTGGGCGATATGACAGGCTGGATTAATGGTGCGCTTTCAAGTGACCCCAAAGCGCTGGAGCGTGAATTAGCTAAGTTCTTGCCGGGTTAATGTCAAACTAACGCCGAGTTAAATTTAGATTAAACTATTATATGAAATTACATTTCATATCGAATTATTAATTGTATAGTTACTAAATTTATATCTTTTCCCCCGAGGGGGGGGGTGCGATGCTTGCTAATTTAACTAGGCGTTTTAATGTTCTGGCATTGCTGCTTGCCTTGTTTTCTGGCCCGGCACTCGCAGAGCAAATTTCCGTAACTCATTGGGGCGTGCTGCTGTATGGCGCGCCCTATGCGGTTGCGATGGAGCGTGGCTATTTTCGCCAAGCCGGCATCGACATTAGCGGCATCTTTAGTTCTAAAGGTGGTGGCACTACAGTACGCAACATGATTTTGGGTGGCTTACCTTTTGGTGAGGTTGCGTTGAGCGCGGCGATTGCCGCCGAGCGCGAAGGACTCGATATACGTATAGTCTCCGGTGGCGTACAAAATCTTTCTGATTTGGTATGGGTGACCTTACCTGATTCACCGATCAAAACGATTACAGATCTTAAAGGTAAAAAACTCGGTTACACCACGCCCAAAAGTGTGACTGACATGGTGACTACATTAGTACTTGATCATCAAAAAATTACCGGTGTAGAGCGAGTTGCTGTGGGTAGCGTGGGTGCGCAAATTACCGCTTTACAGCAAAAAGCCATTGATGCAGCGTATTTAGGTGAACCCATTTATTCACAAAATAAATCAAAATTTCGTGTGCTATTTTATGCGCGCGACATGCTGGCACAAAATAATCTCACGCAAACCGTGGGTGTCACCACCTCAGAATTTGCTAAAGCTAATCCACAAAAAGTCAAAGCCATTATCGAGGGGCGCCGCCGCGGTGTGGAATTCATTTATCAAAATCCCAAAGAAGCCGCACTGATAGTTGCTAAAGCGTATGCATTTGATCCCGTCATCATGGAAGAGGCGATTTTGGCTCTAGCAAAATCAAAATACTGGAGTACGGGTGAATTAGATCTCGCTGGTATGAATGCAATGGCGGAGGGCTTAAAGCTCACAGGCGCTATTGATAGTCCTCCGAATTGGAACAAGCTGATTGATCGCAGTTTCTTGAAAAAATAATGGCTGGACATCTCGCAGTTGAACTACTTAGCCTGACATATAGCAGCACAGGTCAAGCTGATACGCATGCCTTTGGTCCGGTTAGTTTTAGTGTGGCGCCCGGCGAGTTTGTGTCTATCGTCGGTCCCTCAGGCTGCGGCAAATCGAGTTTGCTCGAATGTGTCTCTGGCCTGATGCGACCGACTAGTGGTGAGGTAAGCCTTGATGGCAATCTCGTACTTGACCAAGTCCCACCTGATGTGGGTATGGTGTTTCAACAGGATGCGAGTTTTCCCTGGCTGACTGTCGCCGACAACATCGCGTTTGGTTTGCGTTATGGGCATGATTATGTGCCTGCTCAAAAAATTCGCCTACGGGTTGAAGAAGCGCTGATGCAAGTCGGCCTAACTGAATTTGCCAATCACTATCCTTCGCAACTGTCTGGCGGTATGCGTCAACGGGTATCGATGGCGCGCACGCTGGTGATGCGGCCGCAATTACTTTTATTAGATGAACCATTCGCTGCACTCGATCCGCAAACTCGGTTATTAATGGGCGAAGAATTACTGGAGCTGTGGCGTCAGAGTAATGCCTCGGTTTTATTAATTACACATAGTCTGGAAGAGGCTGTCATGTTGTCCGATCGTGTGCTAGTCATGAGCGCGCGTCCGGGTTTGCTGCGACATGAACTGCTAACAGGCTGGCCGCGTGATCGTCATACTGAGATTACAACTCATCCAGATTTTTCCGCACACGTAAATGCATTGTGGGCGGTACTGCGCGATGAGGCGCTTGCCGCGATGCGAATGCAAACATGAGTTCACGCAGCAGTCTTTCGTATGATGGTATACGGCTGATAGTAATCAGTGGTTTTCTGTTGTCACTTGAGCTGGTGTGTCAACTGGGCTGGGTTCAATCACAAGTGATGGTGCCGCCTACAGTGATGGTGCGCACTTTGTGGAAGCTGTTGCATTCAGATGCGATGGTTGCAGATATAGCAGTCACTTTCAG
The DNA here is from genome assembly GCA_903846425.1 of uncultured Noviherbaspirillum sp. Taxonomy (GTDB): domain Bacteria; phylum Pseudomonadota; class Gammaproteobacteria; order Burkholderiales; family Burkholderiaceae_D; genus Pernthalerella; species Pernthalerella communis. The sequence continues at coordinate 3,380 of CAINAY010000235.1, read as the reverse complement.
TGCAGCATTGCAGGCACTGCTGATTGCAGTAATGCTTGGCATGGTGCTTGGCTGGTTGATGCATCGTTGGTCGCGACTGAGTGACGTTCTTTATCCTGTTCTGTCATCCTGGTATTCGATACCGGTGTTTGCTTTGTATCCTATGCTGATCGCATTTATGGGATTGAATCAGCGACCAGTGATCGCGATTGGTGTGTTGATGGCCTTTGCTGCTATGGCCTTGAACACACTCCGTGGTTTGCAATCCATACCGACGGTGTTGAATAAATCAGCGCGTATCATGGGCGTGAGTCATTTTTCATTCCTACTGCGTGTGCAATTACCGGCTATTTTGCCGTCACTGATGACGGGTTTTAAAATGGCGGCAACCTACGCTTTTATTGGTGTAATCATGGCGGAATTTATTCTCTCGCCACGTGGCCTAGGCCACGCTATTTCCTTTGCTTACAATGATTTTGATACGCGCACGATGTATGCCTTGATGTTATTAGTGATCTTGGTGTCGGCGTCGGTGCAATGGGTGTTGATACAAATCGAACGCCGTGTTCTAACGTATCGTGCAACCTTGGGTAGTGTCTAATGCGTATCTACGTTGACAGAGCGGTAGCAATTTTTTTAGTGCTGGGCTTGTGGCATTTCTTAAGTCTATCGTATGGCACTGATGCGGTAGCTGCGCCGGTGGCGACCTGGCAGAGGTTAGCCATGTTAATCAGTACCGGATTTATTGGCTCACATCTAAACTTTACCTTGTCTTCATGGATAGTCAGCGTATTGCTGGCTGGCGTAGTTGGATTGTCGTTAGGTTTATTGCTGGGTTTGCACCGTGCAAGCGGATTGGTTTTTGAACCCTTAGTCATTGCGGTCTCATCACTACCCAAAGTCACCTTGTATCCGATGGTGCTATTAATGTGTGGCCTAGGACAATCATCGAAAATTGCCTTTGGATTTATCCATGGTGTGTTGCCCATCATGCTTTTTACTTTGGGTGCTGCAAGAGAAATACCTTTGCATTACGTGAAAACAGCACGCACGCTAGGCTTAGATCGCGTTAATACCCTGAGACATGTCATGTTGCCTGCTATGGCATCAGGCATCGTATCGGGTATGCGTTTAGGTGCGTCGCTCGCCTTGTTAGGCGTGATCATCGGTGAGATGTTTGGGGCTCAGCGTGGCTTGGGATTTGTGCTGATGAACGCGATTGATCTCAACGACACGGCGCAAATGGCCGCCGTGGCGTTGATATTGATTTTTTTGGCGTTAGCACTGAACGCATTAGTACGCTTACTGATCTATCTGTTTGACCGACACACTCTGCGCAGTTTCACACGACTCTAAGCAAGCAAACATTACCGCACGACAGCGAGCTGAACACGTTTTTTGTTACGGAAAGTGTAGAGCGTCAAGGCGCTATTCTTTACATCACCTTTAGCATCAAATTCAATCAAACCAGTCACGCCCTGATACTTTGATGAGGCCATGATCGGTAGATATTTTGCTGGATCGGCCGAGCCTGCTTTTTGCATCGCGGTGATCATTAGCCAGGTAGCGTCATACGCATAGGGCGCATAGATCTGTACATTGCCGGTATATTTTTTACGAAAGGAAGTACGAAAATCTTCCATCACTTTTTTCTGAGCATCTTCAACGCCACCAGGTTCTGAACACAAGACCACATCATCGATTAGTCCTTCCCCAGCCAGTACCGGCATTTGTTCTGAGCAAACACCGTCGCCACCCATAAATTTTGCTGAAATACCTAACTGCTTCATTTGTCTAAGCATTGGACCACCGACGGCATCAATACCGCCAAAGAAAATCGCATCGGGCTGTTTGGCTTTGATCGCGGTCAGAATGGCGCTGAAATCAGTCGATTTATCCGTAGTGAACTGGCGACTAACGATGTTGATGCCATTCGCTTTAGCAGATTTTAAAAACTCATCGGCTAGACCCTGACCATACGCCGAGCGGTCATCTACCACAGCGACATTTTTTAGCTTGAGTGTTTGCGCCGCATACCGACCCATCACACTGCCGAGTTGCGCATCATTCGCGACCACGCGAAACGCATTCTGGTAACCCTGTAGCGTGTATTTAGGATTGGTAGCCGAAGGCGAGATCTGGGGGATGCCTGCATCATGATAAATTTTAGAGGCAGGTATCGTCGTGCCAGAGTTCACGTGGCCGATGAGACCTTGCACTTTTCCATCCACCAGTTTTTGTGCGACCAAGGTTGCCTGACGGGGTTCGGCACCATCATCTTCCGACTGCATGACAAATTTGACTTTCTTTCCGCCTATGCTGATGCCTTTGGCATTGGCCTCATCGATGGCCATGCGCACGCCGTTTTCGGTGTCCTTGCCTAAATGCGCGATGTTGCCCGTAAGCGGACCCGCATGGCCGATACGGACGACCATTTCTTGTGCATGGGCTGTTGAGAGCAAAACACACAGAGATGAAGCTATTGATGACGCTAGCAACGATGCAAGGAAGGGGGCATTGGATAACAGACGCATGGGAGGGACCTTTCAAAAGGAATGGAGCGAAGAGCGTTAGTAGTCGGTAAGAAGTTTTTAAAAAGTTAATCTTTGCGTATTTCAAGCATCTACATTACTGGCTGGTAGAAGATTACCTCGATAGACAGTAGAACATTCAAACAGCTCTTGGTAGCATAGCGAACCTTTAAGGCGGACTTCAAGGCCATTCATAGATTCGCCAGTTGTCAACACCTAAAAACCTACAATTACAATTTTATATTCGGAGACTTCATGGCAAACGTCAGTCAGCGCGCTCAAGGCTTGGGCACAGAAAACGCTTTTATTGTTCTGGCAGAAGTGAATAAGCTGATCCGTGAAGGTCGTGATGTTATTTCATTTTGTATCGGTCAGCCGGATTTTCATACACCGATGAATATTCAGGATGCGGGTGTGAAAGCGATCCGTGAAGGTCGCCACGGTTATACGCCTTCCGCTGGCATTGCTGAATTGCGTCAGGCGGTGGCCGACGATTTCATGCGTACACGCGGCATTAAGGTCGATGCCGATGACGTGGTGGTGGCTGCGGGTGCGAAACCATTTATCGCCTACACGATTCTTTCGACCACCGACTACGGCGCGGGCGATGAAGTGATTTATCCGGTGCCGGGCTTCCCGATTTATGAATCACAGATCAAGGCCAGTGGTGCAGTCGGCGTGCCTGTCTATTTGCGTGAATCGCGTAATTTTAGTTTTGATCCGCAAGAACTCGCTGACAAGATCACTCCCAAAACGAAATTACTGATTTTGAATTCGCCACAAAATCCTACCGGCGGCATCATCCCTAAAAAAGATATGGAAGCAATTGCCGAGATTCTGCGCAAGCATCCGCAGATTTGGATTTTTGCC
>CAINAY010000234.1 GCA_903846425.1 uncultured Noviherbaspirillum sp. | reverse complement strand
CATCAGCGCCTCAGTTAAAAGTGGTACCAGTCTGACTATGGCTATGCAAAACACTCAGATTTTTCCAGCTATGGTCACGCAAATGGTGGCTATTGGCGAAGAGTCTGGCGCACTCGACCAGATGTTGAGTAAGGTAGCTGAGTTTTACGAAGACGAAGTCGATACGGCGGTCGCGTCACTTTCTTCCTTGATGGAGCCTATCATCATGGTCATACTGGGTGGATTGATAGGTGGCCTGGTGATCGCTATGTATCTTCCTATCTTCAAACTGGGCTCTGTGGTGTAACGAGGAGTATAAAAAATGATCGATTCCTTTTCAGTCTTTTGGGCGACTCCACCTGCCGATATCACCGCCACACTGTGCTGGTCTGTTATTGGTTTGATGATCGGCAGCTTTCTGAATGTGGCGATCTATCGCATTCCCATCATGATGCAGCGCGAGTCAGAAAATTATCTAGCGCTGGAAAACGATCAACCTCCACCACACACCGAACGCTATAACTTAATCACCCCGAGGTCAGCCTGTAACAGCTGCGCTCATAAGTTATCCCTAGCTGACAACATTCCTCTTTTGAGCTTTGCCTTGCTCAAAGCACGCTGCCGCTATTGCAAAGCCCGCATATCGTGGCGCTACCCTAGCGTTGAGTTGCTAACAGCCGTTCTGTCTGCACTCGTTATTTGGCACTTGGGTAGCGGTATAGCAGGAATTAGCGGATTGATTTTGCTTTGGATGCTGATTGCCATGAGCTTCATCGATTTGGATACGCAATTACTGCCTGATGAATTAACACTCCCCCTAATGTGGCTAGGTTTGTTAATCAACCTTGATGGCACCTTCGTGCCTTTACGTGACGCGGTGATCGGCGCGGCAGCGGGGTATATTTTTCTGTGGCTGGTGTATTGGATGTTTTTTGCAGCGACTGGCAAGGAAGGCATCGGTTATGGCGACTTCAAGCTGCTAGCCGCGCTTGGCGCTTGGATGGGTTGGATGATGCTACCCCTGATTGTGCTGTTGTCCTCGGTGGTTGGGGCGACGGTGGGATTATTGATGATTGCACTCAAGCGCCATCACCGTGATAGCCCTATCCCCTTTGGGCCTTTTTTAGCCACCGCCGGCTTGCTCGCCCTCTTGATCGGCCAACCCATCATCAATAGTTGGCTTGCGCCTTACTGAAAGTTCACCCCACAATAGCGTCACGATGACTGAAAAATTTAAAAAATTTTCCGTAGGGCTGACCGGCGGTATTGGCAGCGGCAAATCCGCCGTAGCCACACTATTAGGCGAGCTGGGGGCCAGCATCATTGATACCGATGCCATCTCCCATTCACTCACTGCCGCGGGCGGCGGGGCGATGCCGGCCATAGAAACGCTTTTTGGTAATAAATATTTAACGCCTGATGGTGCTTTAGATCGCGCTGCGATGCGTGAGCTGGTGTTTTCAGATCAAGCCGCACGAAAGCAACTGGAATCGGTGCTGCATCCCTTGATTGCTCAAAAAACTGTGGCCGAAGCCAACCAAGCCAATGGCCTGTATGTGATTTTCGTCGTGCCTTTGCTGGTTGAGTCCGGCCGTTGGAAAGACCGCGTCGACCGTATTTTGGTGGTCGATTGCAGCGAAGCTCTGCAGATTGAGCGAGTAACGCACCGCAACAACCTCTCTGCCGCACAAGTGCAGGCCATCATGGCCACGCAGGTTAGTCGCACTCAACGATTGGCGGCGGCGAACGATGTCGTGGTCAACGAAACATCGCTGGAAGCGCTGCGTGCTGAGGTTGAACAGCTTCATCAGCGCTATCT
>CAINAY010000233.1 GCA_903846425.1 uncultured Noviherbaspirillum sp. | reverse complement strand
CGCGATGAAGCTAGGCTCGTTGGCAAGTTGTATTGCTAACCGCTTGCTGAAATTGTTGGTTGGGTTGTATGCCATCTCTTCAGAGCGAAGCACATCACCAATGTGATGATAAATATCCCACTGCTCTCGACCCGACGCTTGATACACGGATGAGATTACTGATGACAGCAGTTCGGTATCAAGCTCACCGTCCATCAGCGCAGAAATGTGTTGCTGGTTTTTTTGGTTTTTTTCCATTGCCCTACCTACTTTGTACGACGTAATTCACGTCGTAATTCAATTCATACACAATGACATTAGTGACTCACCAACGTTTATCGAGAGCGGTACCAAGCAAAGGCCGGAGTTTGACAGCGATCGCTTCGCGAGCACGAAAAATCCGGCTGCGCACCGTACCTATAGGACAGGCCATAGCGACAGCAATTTCATCGTAACTCAGTCCCTCTATTTCGCGTAGGGTAATCGCTATACGTAACTCTTCCGGTAAAGCCTCCATGGCAAAATTAACGGTCTCAGCAATTTGCTTAGTCGCCAACATGGACTCGGGAGTGTTGATATCCCTTAGGTGCTCTCCATCATCAAAAGTTTCAGCTTCTTCTGCATCCGCTTCGGTCGAGGTGGGTGCACGTCGACCTTGCGTCACCAGATAATTTTTCGCCGTATTGATACCAATGCGATATAGCCACGTGTAAAAAGCGGAATCACCTCTGAACTGAGGAAGTGCGCGATAGGCCTTAATAAACGCTTCTTGCACCACATCTTCTGCTTCAGCCTGATCTCGAATTAATCGCGATACCAGTCGCATCAATTTACGTTGATACTTCGACACCAGTAACTCGAATGCTTTTTTGTCTCCGTGTTGAACACGATCGACCAACAACTGATCTACCTCGCGCTCTGTGGTCAAACCAAAAATCCTCGCATACGAACACGCCCCGAAGCACCTGTTCGATTGAGTGCGAGCTTTGTTGTTGACTTGATTTCAGTTAAGAAGTTCCCCTGAATCAGGGAATGTGTGGCGGTCACATAGTCGTATCGGGATTTTTCCCAGCGATCCAATGACAGGCTGTGCGTAACTTGCGAAATGAAGCCTCGTGTAGAGAATCGGGCAGTACGATAACCACTCGCACATATCCATTCGCCGATTGAAAACGAAGCAAGAGCAGCATTGACCAAAGCGTAGAGTCCCGTTGAAGTTGAACTAACTCGCCGCGGTCCTGATGGGTACTATTAAATTGCACTGACTCAGGTATCGCGACCTGATCAGTCTGGCGCAAGTGAATCACGCCATTTCCGGAAATATCAATGAAGAAGATTTTTCTATAGCGCGCAGCGTAGAGAAAACTAGTGATTGCTGCTGCTGCGCAAAGTAGTATGAGTAACTGACGAAAAACAAAGCCAGAATCGTCCGCCGGAAAACTTACCAGCAGCGTCGCTGTCGTTAACAGCAGCAGACCCATAACAACGAGCGACAATGACAGGATGCGCGAAGGCTGAACAATGACGGAAGTGGCAATCGACATGAGATGAACGCTACGGTGTGCCGTTTACGTTAACTCTAATTGACATTGCAATCACAGCACTGAGTCAGTGCCGCAAAAAACTAAGGTGCGCGGGAAAAAATCAGTGTTCCGTTCGTGCCGCCAAAGCCGAACGAATTTTTCACTGCGATGTCAATTTTCATATCGCGCGCTTGATTAGCGCAGTAGTCGAGATCGCAAGCCGGATCTTGATTGAAAATATTGATCGTGGGTGGAGATTTTTGATTGTGAACGGCTAGTACCGTGAAGACAGCTTCCAATCCACCCGCACCACCGAGTAAATGCCCCGTCATGGATTTGGTTGAATTAACCACGATATTTTTTGCGTGATCACCTAGGGCGCGTTTAATAGCGACTGTTTCAGCGACATCGCCTAGCGGCGTCGATGTGCCATGCGCGTTCACATAATCAACCTGATCTGGATTCACGCCCGCATTGCGCATCGCCGCTACCATACAGCGTCGTGCACCAT
>CAINAY010000232.1 GCA_903846425.1 uncultured Noviherbaspirillum sp. | reverse complement strand
TCCTTTGGTGATTTGGTTAAGCAGGTGCTTACGCGATCAAGGATTTGTACCCGGTGTGATTTCGCGGGGTTATGGTGGTGATGCCAACCGAGTGGTGGAAATCAATGCGCAGATGTCGCCGGATGATATTGGTGATGAACCTTTACTCATCCTACAAAGAGCGGGTGTACCTTTAGTCGTGGGGCGCAACAGAGTTAGCGCCGCGCGTGCTTTAGTGAATGCACATCCTGAAGTGAATGTGATTATTTCTGACGATGGCCTGCAACATTACGCTCTAGGTCGCGATATCGAAATTCTTTTATTTGATGAGCGCGGTATCGGTAACGGATGGTTGTTACCTGCAGGTCCATTGCGAGAGCCGGCATCGCGGCGATTTGATTTTCGTGTGTTGAATGGCTTAGAGTCTGTGGGTGAAAATTCATTTTCTATGCAGCTCCTCGGTCAGCACGCTGAGCAATTAATTAACCGAGCGAATACCAAAGCGCTAAAAGAACTTCCCGAAAATGTATCGATTGCCGCTGCCGCAGGTATTGGACATCCCGAGCGTTTCTTTACGATGCTTAAACAGCTAGGCGTGAACGTACAAGAACACATCGCGTTGCCCGATCATTTTGATTACGCCACTAATCCGTTTGAATCGTTAAATGTGGACATCATTCTGATCACTGAAAAGGATGCAGTAAAATGCAGCAGGCGAAATGGCTTGGCGGATGATCCCAGACTGTGGGTAGTCCCTGTTGAAGCGGCCATTGCAGGTCCGTTTTCTGAACATCTTGTGGAGAAACTGCGTGGATACCCGACTGCTTGATATTCTTGTTTGCCCTCTGTGCAAAGGGCCACTGAAGTTCGACAAGCAAGCGCAAGAACTCATTTGCAATCCAGATCATCTAGCGTTTCCCATACGCGATGGCATTCCTATTATGTGGGCAGAGCAAGCGCGCGACATGAACGCTGCTAGCCCGCAGCAGAGCGATTCAGTTAAATAGCCTTTGTATTTCTGACGGCATTTTTCTATGAGCTTCACTATCATTATTCCGGCCCGCATGGCATCAACACGCTTGCCGGATAAACCACTCGCTGATTTAGGCGGCAAACCCATGATCGTGCGAGTAGCCGAGCGCGCAGCAATGTCGCGTGCTTCTCGCATTGTTGTGGCCACCGATCACGCGGATATTTTTGCAGCCTGCAAGGCGCACGACATAGCTGTTCACATGACTCGCGCCGATCATCCATCGGGCACCGATAGGATTGCCGAGGTCGCTACTGCTCTGGCGTTAGCAGATGATCAGGTGATTGTGAATGTGCAAGGTGATGAGCCATTAATTGATCCTGAATTGATCAATGAGTGTGCCTCTTTAATAACCGAGCAGGTTCCAATGGCAACTGCGGCTCATCCGATTGATCAGGTCGCTGACTTATTTAATCCAAATGTCGTGAAAGTCGTGCTCGATAGCTCTGGACATGCCTTGCTGTTTTCTCGTGCACCGATTCCCTGGCATCGCGATGCCTTTGCGGTTAGCGATCTCAACGATCTACCAGCAGGTTATGAGCCTCTCAGACATATTGGTTTATATGCGTATCGACGCGATTTCCTCGGTCGCTATTCATCATTGCCTAAATCACCCCTAGAAGATATCGAGGCACTCGAACAACTGCGAGTTCTCTGGAATGGTTTTCATATTGCAGTGCGACGAACATCGCACGTCCCGCAGGCAGGCGTTGATACGCCTGAAGATCTTGAGCGAGTGCGCCGATATTTTGCTGTTTGAGCAAGTGTTTGACGAGGTCAAACCAACGTCTGTGACAGATTCTGTGGTAACTTTCGTGCGGACTATTCGGGAGATAGACCGGATGCCTGCAGGATTTGCGCGGGTTTCGGTTTCAAAAAAAACGTAAGGAATAGGTAATGCGGTTGATTTTGCTAGGGGCGCCCGGTGCCGGAAAAGGTACGCAGGCGGCATACATAAAAGAACGTTTCAATATTCCACAGATCTCCACGGGCGATATGCTGCGTGCGGCTGTCAAAGAAGGCACTCCGCTTGGCCTGGCCGCAAAGAAGGTGATGGATGCGGGTGGACTGGTGTCTGATGAAATTATTATTGGCTTGGTCAAAGATCGCCTAAAACAGGCTGACTGTGCCAACGGCTATTTATTCGATGGATTTCCACGTACGATTCCGCAAGCCGATGCGATGAAAGACGCAGACGTTGCCATTGACTACGTGCTCGAGATTGATGTTCCTGATGAAGCGATTATTGAGCGTATGAGTGGACGGCGCGTTCATCCTGCCACTGGCCGTACTTATCACGTGAAATTTAATCCGCCTAAGGTTGCAGGTAAAGATGATCAGACCGGTGAAGAGTTGATTCAGCGTGATGATGATCGTGAAGAGACCGTAAAAAAACGTTTGTCGGTCTATCATGAGCAAACCAAAGTATTAGTAGGTTATTACAACGATTGGGCGCATTCAGGTAAAGCTGGGGCGCCAAAGTACCGCAAGATCGCAGGAGTAGGGCCGGTCGATGAAATTCGCGACCGCGCATTTGCTGCGCTGGCTCAATGATAGTTGTTAATGAAAGCGGACTTCGGTCCGCTTTTTTCATGAGCGAAAGTTCTTGTTAGTTGGTGGATGTTTCGCTCATTCAGTTTTGTAAGTTGTAGGTAGTCGTTGGTAAGTAATAAGTAGTATTGGTATCGATCGAGACAGATCGAGCTGCAAAGGAAGTTAATTTTGTTGCGAACAATTGGAGGAGATATGGCATCACAAGGTCTGTGGTTTGCTGTGATATGCGGCCTCATCGCCGTTATTTACGGTTTGGTTTCACGTAGCTGGATCCTGAGTCAGGACGCTGGCAATGCACGTATGCAGGAAATCGCTGCGGCGATTCAAGCAGGTGCGGCAGCTTATCTTACGCGTCAATATCGAACGATTGCGATCGTTGGCGTTGTACTAGCGGTGTTGATTGGGGTTTTTCTCGACCTTAAAACAGCACTGGGTTTTGTCGTCGGTGCGGTGTTGTCGGGCGCCTGCGGCTTCATTGGTATGAATGTTTCGGTACGTGCCAATGTACGTACCGCTCAAGCGGCCACTCGTGGTATCGGCCCTGCGTTGGACGTTGCCTTTCGTGGCGGTGCTATTACCGGCATGCTGGTGGTGGGTCTGGGGCTGTTGGGTGTCTCGTTGTTCTACTACTTCATCGGTGGTTTAGAGAATCCTGATTCAGCAACACTCAAGCCTTTGCTCGGTTTGGCTTTTGGCTCATCGTTGATTTCTATCTTCGCTCGACTCGGTGGCGGCATCTTCACCAAGGGTGCAGACGTCGGTGCTGATCTGGTTGGTAAGGTCGAGGCAGGGATTCCTGAAGATGATCCACGCAATCCTGCCGTTATTGCAGATAACGTAGGTGACAACGTTGGCGATTGCGCGGGTATGGCTGCCGATTTGTTCGAGACCTACGCTGTGACATTGATCGCGACGATGGCCTTGGGTGCGTTAATGGTGGCATCCGCTCCGGGTGCTGCGGTGATTTATCCGTTGATCCTTGGCGGTGTATCGATCATTGCTTCGATCATCGGTGTGATGTTTGTCAAAGCAAGCCCTGACATGAAAAATGTGATGCCTGCGTTGTATCGCGGATTGATCGTGGCGGGTGTGCTGTCACTAATCGCATTCTATTTCGTGACGACGATGGTATTTCCTGAGCCAATCACGATGGTGGGTGATCGTGTGGTGACCGCGATGGAATTGTTTGGATCATGCGCAGTGGGTTTGGTGTTGACTGCAGCGATGGTGTGGGTTACTGAGTACTACACAGGTACCGATTTCGCACCCGTTAAACACATTGCTCAAGCATCAACAACCGGTCATGCCACAAACATTATTGCAGGTATCGGCATTTCGATGAAATCGACGGCTTGGCCTGTGCTGTTTGTTTGCGCAGGCATTCTTGCATCGTATTCATTAGCGGGTTTGTTCGGCATTGCAGTCGCTGCAACCTCGATGTTGTCGATGGCTGGAATCATCGTTGCACTCGATGCTTATGGCCCAATTACGGACAATGCCGGTGGTATTGCAGAAATGGCTGAGCTGCCAGAAAGTGTTCGCAACATTACCGATCCTTTAGATGCGGTTGGTAACACGACTAAGGCTGTGACCAAAGGTTATGCGATTGGTTCTGCAGGTTTGGCAGCGTTGGTGCTGTTTGCTGACTACACTCATGCGCTAAAGGATCGCGGCATTGACGTCGCCTTTGATCTTTCCGATCCTATGGTGATCGTGGGCTTATTTATCGGCGGTTTGATTCCGTATCTGTTTGGCGCTATGGCGATGGAAGCGGTGGGTCGTGCAGCGGGATCGGTGGTCGAAGAAGTACGTCGTCAATTCCGCGAAATCCCCGGCATCATGGAAGGTACGGGCAAGCCTGAATATGGCAGGGCGGTGGACATGCTGACCGCATCAGCTATCAAAGAAATGATGATTCCTTCATTGCTGCCTGTTGTGGTGCCTATCGTGGTTGGTTTGATTCTTGGACCGAAGGCATTAGGTGGTTTGTTGATGGGTACCATCGTGACAGGTTTGTTTGTCGCTATTTCTATGTGTACCGGTGGCGGTGCTTGGGACAACGCTAAGAAATATATCGAAGATGGTCATCACGGCGGCAAAGGTAGCGAGGCGCATAAGGCGGCTGTTACTGGCGACACCGTTGGCGATCCTTACAAAGATACCGCGGGCCCTGCAGTGAATCCGCTGATTAAGATTATCAACATTGTTGCGTTGCTGATCGTGCCGCTATTGGCAGCCAAAGGTATTTTTGGTTAATGATGCGATTGTTTTAAATTAGAAAAGGCAGCTTCGGCTGCCTTTTTCTTTTGGCGGTTATCATTACGGCTTGGAAGCGTACTTTGCGCATGGCGAGTTAATGCCTATAGATTTATTTATCGATCTGGAGAGAGCATGGAAATTAAGAATAATGTCTTCATCATTACCGGCGGAGCATCTGGTCTGGGTGCAGCTAGCGCACGCATGATTGTTGACAACGGTGGCAAGGTCGTACTCGCCGATGTGCAAGTTGAAGCTGGCGAAAAACTCGCCGCAGAACTTAAGGGTAAATTTGTTAAGTGTGATGTGACTTCCGAAGCGGATGGTCTAGCAGTAGTGGCAGCGGCGGAATCGATGGGAACATTGGTTGGTTTGATTAACTGTGCGGGTGTGGCTCCAGCTGTCAAGACCGTGGGTAAAGATGGTGCGCATCCT
>CAINAY010000231.1 GCA_903846425.1 uncultured Noviherbaspirillum sp. | reverse complement strand
GAAGAAATGGTCAGCGAGGCCGATCGCATCGCCTCCGAACATGTGCAAGTCATGACACGTGACGATGATTACTTCTTAAAAAATATGCGCAACTATGGCGCCTTGTTCTTAGGCCCACGCACTAACGTCGCCTATGGTGACAAAGTGATCGGCACTAATCACACACTACCGACAGGTAAAGCGGCACGTTACACCGGCGGTCTATGGGTAGGTAAATTCATCAAGACCTGTACCTATCAAAAAGTACTCACCGATGAAGCCAGCACCATGGTGGGTGAATACTGCTCGCGCCTGTGTACGCTAGAAGGCATGATCGGGCATGGCGAACAAGCCAATCTGCGCGTACGTCGTTACGGTCATCAAGACGTGCCTTACGGCGGCGTACCCGGTTAATTCAATCGGCGAGATAATCATGAGCTCATTTCCCGCCCCGAATTTCCGACTGGATGGAAAAAAAGCACTTGTAACAGGTGCCAGCCGCGGTATTGGGTTGGCTGCTGCTGTGGCACTCGCGCAAGCGGGTGCGCATGTCACGCTGGCGGCGCGATCGAAAGATGAACTCGCTGCTGCTTGTAAAGACATCACTGCTTCGGGTGGTCAAGCTGATTTTGCTGTATTGGATGTCACCGACTCAGCTGCTGTCGATCACCTGATCACTAGTCAAGGTCCTTTTCATATACTGGTGAATAACGCAGGCATGAACCGGCCTAAGCCTTTGGTCGATGTCACCAACGACGATCTCGACGACATTCTTGATTTAAACGTCAAATCAGTTTTTTACGCTTCGCGTGCTGTTGCTAAAAGTTTGATCGCCGCCCAGCAACCCGGCTCCATCATTACCATCTCTTCGCAGATGGGACATGTGGGCGCTTCTAACCGCACAGTGTATTGCGCCAGCAAACACGCGCTAGAAGGTATGACTAAAGCCCTGAGTTGGGAATTAGGTCAAAAAAATATTCGTGTTAACACGATCTGCCCAACCTTTATTGAAACTGCACTCACCAAAGGTATGTTTGAAGACCCCGTCTTCAAAGCATCCGTCGTCAATAAAATTGCCTTGGGTCGTATCGGTCACGTCAATGAAGTAATGGGTTCGGTAGTCTTTCTGGCGAGTGATGCGTCCAGTCTGATTACTGGTAGTGCACTAATGCTCGATGGTGGCTGGACTGCAGCCTAAAATAAAAAAAAGGGAAATCATGAATGCGATTGATCTAACAAAAGGTAAACCCGTCACCGTTATCGGCGCCGGTTTAGTGGGCGCAGGTTGGGCCATCGTCTTTGCACGCGCAGGTGTGTCAGTACGCATGACCGACTCTAGTGCTCAGGTACTAGAGAGCGCTCCTAAATTAGTAGCGCAGCAATTAGAACGCCTGCACTCACATGGATTACTTAAAGAACCTGTAGCCACCATACTAGCCCGCGTTAGTGTGGAGCCCGATTTACAGAAAGCCTTAGACGGCGCTATCTACGCACAAGAATCCGTGCTCGAGAAAGCGGATGTGAAACGCAAGCTGATGTTGGAAATCGAAAGCTTTGGATACAACGATCTCATCATTGGTAGTTCAACCTCGGGCATACCAGCGTCTGATTTTGGTCTCGACCTAAAAATTTCGCCGCGAGTGTTGGTGGTACATCCCGTTAATCCTCCTTATCTGGTTCCTATTATTGAATTGGTCGGATCACCACAAACCTCAAAAGAAACCATCGACTGGGCTGATCATTTCATGCAAGCCTTGGGACAATCGGTTATTCGTGTCAACGAAGAAATCGAAGGCTTCGTGATCAATCGTTTGCAAGCTGT
>CAINAY010000230.1 GCA_903846425.1 uncultured Noviherbaspirillum sp. | reverse complement strand
GGTATGAGTGTGCTGGATCTGGGCGCCGACGGCAGTATGCGTTGGTCGGTTAATCAACCCGGTCAGCTAAACGCCGCCGAGAATAAAACCGATGCATTAGCCCTAGCAGACCCCGCAGCAAAATTAGCGAAACCAACGGGCATCGAACTGAGCACAGCCGCCGCTCAACAGCAAAGCCAAGAAGCACCGGCAGAGAACTTGGCCGCCACCCTAATTTTGGGTGCCAGTGAAGCTGCCCAATTTGCTAAACGCGTGCAGACCAAACAAGTGAGCCAGCGCGCAGAAAAAATCGCCGCTCTGACCGGCGAATCCTTCAAGTCAGTCGCAGCCAAGATAGATCCTTCCACCATCAGCCTGATCGAGGATGCGACGGTGGTCTCGGATACCCTCAGCTTGGGAACCGAGCTAACAGGCGAAGATTTGCGCATGATGTGGGAACACCGTCAGCAGAGTTCGTCTAACTCTGGCGGTAACTCGAACAGTGGCATGGGATCAGGCAGCGGGCAGACCAATGTCTCCCAATCCGATATTGATCTGCGCGCAGACCAATATCAACAACTATCCCAGCGTCTGGGCGAAGCACTCGGCCAACGTCTGGCCGCCCAGATTGCCCGCGGCAACTGGAATGTCGAGCTGACGCTCAAACCTCAAGATCTTGGCAATATCGAAATCAAACTCAACATGAAGCAAGGCAACTTAGAAGCCAGCTTTAATGCCAGCGAAGCCATGACACGTGACTTAATCGTCGATGGCCTACCCCGTTTGAAAGAAACCCTGGCACAGTCAGGCATGGAAGTTGCTCAAGTGAATGTTAACGTAAGACAAGATGGTCAAAATGGCGGAAATTCGACACCTGGGCGCCAAAAAGCTCCTAGTGAAACAAGCGGGGTGTCGAAGAGTTCACCGGTAGTTACCGGTCAACCCAGCGCTAGTTTGACAACCGGGAAGTCTGCGGCCGACAACAACGGCTTAGATGTCCTGGTCTGATCCTAATAAACCTCGTAGGGGGATGTAATGGCTGACGAAGCTCCAGCAGCACCAGCAGAAGAAGTAGTCGAAGGCGAACCGAAGAAAAAAGGTCCGCTCGTTAAGATCATTTTGATCGTCGTGGCTGTCTTGTTACTGATCGGTTTGTCGGTCGGTGGCACTCTGGTCGCTACCGGTTTCTTTAATAAGAAACCGAAAGAGGCCGTCGACGCTCAGCTCGACAAACTCGAAGGTCAAGGCGATGGTCATGCTCCTGCTGGCGATGGTCATGCTGCCCCTGCTGCTGATGGTCATGCTGCTCCTGCAGCTGATAGTCATGGCAAGCCCGCTGCTGAACCTGAAGCAAAAGAACTCGCAAGCCCTGAAGGTGAAGCTGAACGCTGGAAGTTCAATTACTATGCGTTCGAAAAACCTTTGTTATCGAATGTCGCTGGATCACGGAAAGTCATGCAAGTCACACTGACTATCATGACCCACTATGATGAGCGTGTGATCAAAAACTTAAAAACTCACGAGTTAGCACTGCGTGCCGGTATCCTTGATGTGATGCGTCAAAAAACCGATGCCGATTTGCTCAGACCCGATTTTCGTAAGGCTTTAGCTGAAGATTTACGTTTAGTGATTAACTCACTACTCGAAAAATACGAAGGCTTTGGCGGTATCGAAGAAGTGATGTTTACGGAATTCGTGGTTCAGTAACCCTGAATCACAAAAAATAACCCGACTGGAACGATAAAGTCATGGCAACTTCAGGCAACTTGCTGTCAGCAGAAGAACTCGCTGCCCTATCTGAGGGTATCGATGACGGTACCATTGCGATTGATACCGGCTTTAATCTGACTACGCGTGTTAAGAAACATGATCTAGCTAGTGAAGACAGCACGCTGGGCGTGAATACCTCATCACTCGAGATGATCAATGAACGCTTCGTGCGCTTGTTCCGCATGGGTTTGATGGACGTATTACGTACCAGTCCACGTATCAATCCTACGCGTGCGCAAATTGTACGTTTTGGCGACTATCTGAAAGATATGCGTCCACCACTGGCCGTCAACACCATACGTATTAATCCACTGCGTGGTTTTTCGTTGGTGATGATAGAACCTACACTGGTGTTCTCTTCGCTCGATAATTTTTTTGGTGGTACCGGCAGTGGTATGCCCGCCAAGCAAAATCGTCGCGCTTCAGATAAGCCGGGTGACGGCCCTGCCAATGCACTACCCCCAACACGGATGTTTACCGCGACCGAGTCGCGCGTGATCTCGATTATTCTAGAAGTATTTTTCCGCGCTCTAAAAGAAGCGTGGTCACCGCTGATGGTCGTTGAGTTTGAGCATGTCAGCTCCGAAATCAATCCCCAATTCGCGCAAATCGCGGACGAAAATGATTTAGTCATCTCGTCTCGCTTTGAAACCGAAAGCGTGGGTGGTAATAAAGGTTTTGTTGATCTAGTTTATCCTTATGCAGCCTTGAAACCTTTCCGCGAGATGCTACGCAATCGCGTTCAGGCCGATGGTAGCGCCGATTCCGATATGAAATGGCGTGAAGATCTCACCAAAGCGGTGGGCGATTCCATGGTTGAGCTGCAGGTGTTGCTTGGTCAAGTCGTCGATGATTATCAGCGCATTGAATCGCTTAAAGAAGGCGACCTATTGTTTTTCAAAAAACCGGAGCTAGCAACTATTTATATTGGTGACCTGCCCGCCTTTGAATGCCAAGTAGGTATGGCAGGACCCAATGTGGCAATCCGCATTGAAAATTCTCTTGACCCCGAAACCATTTAAATCAATTTAACCGACCAAATCAGGATCCATCATGAGTGAAACTACCGAAGACCAGGACCAGGATCAGGCCGACGACAACGTGGTTGTTGAAGAAGCCGCGAATCACCATATTAATCCCGACGTGTT
>CAINAY010000229.1 GCA_903846425.1 uncultured Noviherbaspirillum sp. | reverse complement strand
CATGTCAGCCAAAACAATCTGAAATTTTCTACCTTTAAACGCACCGTCATTGGTGGCTCTGCTTGCCCTCCCGCGATGATGAAAACCTTCCGTCATGAGTATGGCGTCGACGTGGTGCATGCTTGGGGTATGACAGAGATGTCGCCATTGGGCACATCGTGCACGCTGACGGGTAAGCATGTGAATTTGTCTGAAGATGCCAAGCAATCGATTTTAGAAAAACAGGGGCGTGCGATCTTTGGCGTTGACTTAAAAATTGTGGATGACGATGGTCATGAGCTTCCGTGGGACGGCAAGACCTATGGGAATCTGTTGGTCAGAGGCCCGTGGGTGATTGAAGCCTATTTCAAAAATGAAGGCGGCGATGTGCTCGAGGATGGCTGGTTCCCGACCGGCGATGTGGCAGTTATCGACGAAGAAGGCTATATGCAGATCACTGATCGCAGCAAGGACGTGATCAAGTCGGGTGGTGAGTGGATAGGTAGTATTGATCTTGAAAATATCGCTGTTGCGCATCCTGCTGTTTTACAAGCGGCATGTATTGGCGTTTTCCATCCGAAATGGGATGAGCGTCCATTACTGGTCGTAGTGAAAAAGCCCGGTATGGATGTCACTAAAGACGATATGTTGAAATTTTATGATGGGAAAATTGCTAAATGGTGGACGCCGGATGATGTGGTGTTTGCTGATAGTTTGCCCTTAGGTGCGACCGGAAAAATTTTGAAAAATAAAATTCGGGAAACCTACCGCGATTACAAATTGCCCACTGCCTAAGTGTACGCAAACGAATGTTGAAAACTAACGAGGCTGGTACGTGGAATTTACCGTAATTTCATTACTCAATGGATTGAGCTACGGCTTGCTGTTGTTCATGCTGTCGTCGGGCTTAACACTCATCTTTAGCATGATGGGTGTGCTCAATTTTGCGCATGCCAGTTTTTATATGATGGGCGCGTATTTAGGATTTGCCATCAGCAAAACCGTTGGCTTTTGGCCCGCTTTAGTGTTAGCTCCATTGATTGTTGGTTTGGCTGGTGCAGCAGTAGAGCGTATTGGGCTGCGCGCCGTGCATAAACATGGTCACGTCTCTGAATTGCTATTTACCTTTGGCTTATCGTATGTGATGGTTGAGTTGGTACAGTTAATCTGGGGCAGGGCTGCGGTGCCTTATCCCATACCTGCTGAATTGAATGGCCCACTCTTCACGTTATATGCGTTGGCATTTCCTATGTATCGCGCTTTCATGATGCTAGTAGCTTTATTAATGCTTGTTGCAATCTGGCTGTTATTAACACGCACTCGCATTGGTTTAGTGATTCAGGCTGCATTGACACATCCAGAGACAGTCGAAGCGTTGGGTCACAACGTTCCGCGTGTGTTCATGTTGGTGTTTGGTGGTGGTTGCGCGTTGGCAGGTTTGGCCGGTGTCATCGGCGGTAATGCATTTGTGACTGAACCTGCGATGGCCGCTACTGTAGGCAGTATTATTTTTGTGGTGGTGGTGGTGGGCGGTATGGGCTCGCTGGCGGGTGCTTTGCTGGCATCGATTTTAATCGGCATGATACAAACCTTTGCCGTCGCACTTGATTGGTCGGTGCTGAATGCACTGTCAAAAGTGGGACTCTCTGTCAGCCCAGAATTCCCAGTCTATCGCTTGCTCTCTATCACCCTGGCCGAGGTTGCGCCCATTCTGCCGTACATGCTTTTAGTCTTGATGTTGATTTTCCGGCCTAAAGGTTTACTCGGCACGAGGGAAAGCTGACCATGAGTCTGCATACTATTAGCTACTCACCCATCAACACCGGTCGTTGGTTTGTGTGGACTGGTTTTATCGCCTTGTTGATTTTGGCGCCGATATTGTTCAGCTCAGGCGGCAGTCTCTCGCTGCTCTCGCTGATGGGCACTATCATGATTTTTGCCTTGTCTTACAATATGCTGTTAGGGCAGAGCGGTATGCTGTCGTTTGGACATGCGGTGTATTCCGGTTTGGGTGCTTTTTTTGCGATCCATGCCATCAATCTTTCAGCTAGTGATACATTTTTCATTCCCTTGTCACTGGTACCTCTAGTCGGCGGTATTGCTGGTTTAACGTTTGGTATTTTGTTTGGATACGTCACCACGAAACGTTCGGGCACGACGTTTTCTATGATCTCGCTGGGCATTGTTGAACTTGTGTTTGCCTGCTCGCTCATGTTCCCGGGATTCTTTGGCGGTGAGGGCGGCGTTTCAGGTAATCGTGTGTTTGGTAAAGCATTGATGGGTGTTAGTTTTGGTCCGCAACTTCAAGTTTATTACTTGATTGCTGCGTGGTTGTTCATCAGTACTGTCGCTATGTTTGCGATCTCACATACGCCATTGGGCTGCATCGCGAACGCTGTTCGTGATAATCCGGAGCGTGCCGAATTTATTGGTTACGACACTCAGCGCGTTCGTTATCTGATGCTGATTTTGTCAGGATTTTTTGCGGGAATTTCGGGCGGATTATCAGCGATTAATTTTGAGATTGTCAGCGCAGAAAACGTCAGTGCAGCCCGCTCCGGTGCGGTCTTGTTGTTTACCTTTATCGGTGGCATAGGGTTTTTCTTTGGCCCTCTGCTGGGCGCAATCATCGGTGTGCTTCTAACTGTAATGCTGTCCGAAGTTACCAAGGCATGGCTGCTCTATCTTGGTTTATTTTTCATTTTGATGGTGATGTATGCCCCTGGTGGTTTAGCCAGCATCATCATGATGAATTTCCGCTTGATGGTGAATCGACTGTTTATGCCTTTGCTTCCTTCCATGCTCAAGGTCACATCAGCTGGCTTGCTGCTATTTTTTAGTGTTGTGATGTTGATAGAAATGACGTATCACTTATCGCTAGAATCAGCGCAGGGAACCAGTATTAAGTTATTTGGTGCGCAAATCGATACAGCCCAACCTATCGGATGGTTGATCGCTG
>CAINAY010000228.1 GCA_903846425.1 uncultured Noviherbaspirillum sp. | reverse complement strand
TGATTTGTTGCTTAATACGGCCAAGTTGGGTGGTTTGTTGATTGAGACAGTCTCGTCATCGCGCGCAACTAACGATGGCCGAGTTTGGGTTGTGATTGGTGTGGGTATCAACATTCATCCGAATCCGCAACGTGATGCAGCGATCGATTATCCAACGGCTTTTTTAAGTAGCCAGCCACTGGATAGAAATAATTTGCTGGCGAAAATTGCTGATTCTTTATGTGAAATGTTAGTAGAGTTTGATCGGTATGGATTGCGTCCTTTTGTCGATCGCTGGCATGCGCTGCATGCCTACCAAAATCAGCAGGTCACACTGTATGAAAATGGCCAGCTATTGCATGAAGGCGTAGCGCGCGGCATCAATGACAATGGATGTTTGCTGCTTGATACCGGACATTCTCAACAGATTATTTCTACCGGCGATGTATCACTTCGGTCGGCATTACCTCATACAACAGCGGGAGTGACTCATGCAGCTGTTGATTGACGCGGGCAATACGCGCATTAAATGGGCGCTGACGGACATCGATCATGTCGTGGGTGAGTGGTACACGATGGGCAGCGTTGTGCACGCCGATCTGGGAAAATTAAAACAAGCATGGTCAGCTCAAAAAATTAAGCGCGTACTAATTTCTAATGTGGCGGGTGACTCAGTCGCATCGCAGTTGAGAAAAATTTTAGCTGAATTAAATGTGCCCGAGTCAGCGCTGGCGTGGTTTCGTGCGCAAGCCGAGTGTGCCGGTGTGCGCAATGCCTATGCACAGCCAACGCAACTCGGCAGCGATAGGTTTGCATCACTCATTGGAGCGCGTCATCGGTATGTTGGGCAGCGGCTGTTGGTGGTGACGTGTGGAACAGCGACCACCATTGATGCGCTCGAAGCCGATGGCACTTTTGTCGGCGGTATGATTTTGCCCGGGCTCGCCACCATGGCCACCTCGCTAGCGGTCAACACCGCGCTGCTACCCTCAGTTGATAAGGCTGATAGAGCGCGCGTGTTTGCCGATAATACGCATGATGCAATTATCAGTGGCTGCTTGTCGGCGCAGGCGGGCGCTATCATGTACGCGTATGAGCAGCGGACGGATCGGCTCGCTCGATGCGTGCTCTCTGGCGGGGCTGCGCAGTATCTTGGCCCGTATTTGCCGATGCCATTTGATGCCGTGGATAATTTGGTTTTGCTGGGCTTGGATGCCTCTGTTAGGGGAGACTCTTACTAATGTTTAGATTGTTATTCTGGCTGCTGTTGTTAGCTAATTTGGTGTTGCTCACTTTGCTGCCTGGGCCTTTGCCTTGGACGGCGACGCTTGAGCCGCAACGGCTAGTGCAGCAAGTACAGCCAGATAGCGTGAAGCTGATTCCGAATCCGCAGATGAACGACTCAGCGAAGGCAGAGCCTACCAAGGAGTCTTGTGTAGAGCTGGGTGATTTCAGTGCGACGACAGCCACAAAATTCGAGTCGCGACTGGCAAAACTAAAGCTGCCTTCGCTACCGCTTAAACAGCAAGTTCAATCCCCGCAGGCCAGCTTGGTATTCATTCCGCCTCAGTCGGATGAGGCGAGTGCCAATCGTCGTATTACTAAACTACGTGCGCTGGGCTTTACCGATGTGTCCGTGGTGAGAGAGCCGCTCGCGCGGCGTTGGGGCATTTCAGTGGGGCTGTTTACCAGCCCCGAACTGGCCGCAGCTCAATTAGAGAATTTGAAAAAAGCCGGCATTACCGATGCGCGCATCGAAGAGCATCCGCTCAACTCGGCGCGTTTTTCCTACCAGCTAAAGGGCTATGCCGGCGAGGACAAGCCCGAGCTGAAAGCGCTGATTGCTGAGTTTTCGGGAGTCGCACTGCGTAGCTGCAAGCACTAGCCAGAGCCTTAGGGCTTTACATGCCAGCCTCACTCTGGGCTATAGCCTTCAGACACGAAGGGCAAAAGCAGGCATCGCCTGTGCCGCCCGCTTCAGTTAAAACGACGGTGGGAATCGGAGGTAGCTCCATGCACCAGCATCGCTCATCCGCCGCTCCGTCCATCATTGCACAGTGAAAGCTAAGGCCACATTTCACGCAAGCGCTCATCATTGATCTCCGATTTAGTTGTGGTCAGCCGAGTTTCGGTAGCGACAGCGCAATAGACGCCTCGCTTTTTGGGCGTCCCTCGGTAACAGTGGGTCACTATCATTTCATAAGACGCGAACGCGATCCAGTTTAGCTGTAAAATCCCGCGCTATTCCCACCTTCACTTCGATAGCCACCGCAATGCCCACTACGTCGATTGCTCCTGAAATCAAAGCCGAAATTTTGGCTGAAGCGCTGCCCTATATCCGTAAATTCCATGGCAAGACCATCGTCGTTAAATACGGCGGGAATGCGATGACTGAAGAACGCTTAAAGCATGGCTTTGCGCGCGATGTAATCTTGCTGAAATTAGTGGGCATGAACCCAGTAGTGGTGCATGGAGGTGGACCACAAATCGACAGCGCACTTAAAAAAATAGGTAAGCAAGGCACGTTCGTGCAAGGCATGCGTATCACCGACGAAGAGACCATGGAAGTGGTTGAATGGGTTTTGGGTGGTGAGGTGCAGCAAGACATCGTTATGCTAATCAATCATTACGGCGGACAGGCCGTGGGTTTGACTGGTAAAGATGGTGGGTTGATACGAGCGCGCAAGATGCAAATGCCGGACAAAGAACATCCGGGATCATTTCTTGACATTGGATTTGTTGGTGAAATCGAAGCGATCAATCCCGCAGTCGTTAAGGCGCTGCAGGATGATGCGTTCATTCCTATTATTTCGCCGATTGGTTTTGGTGAAGATGGACAAGCCTATAACATCAATGCCGATCTGGTCGCCGGCAAAATCGCTGAGATTCTGCGTGCAGAGAAGCTAATCATGATGACTAATATTCCAGGCGTCATGGATAAAAATGGCAAGCTGTTGACCGATTTATCCGCGCGCGAAATCGATGAGATGTTTGAAGACGGCACCATTTCCGGCGGTATGCTGCCAAAAATTTCTTCCGCATTAGATGCCGCAAAATCCGGCGTTAACACGGTGCACATTATCGATGGTCGGATTGAGCATTCGCTATTGCTGGAAGTGCTAACAGAGCAAGCGTTTGGCACTATGATCCGATCGCATTAACTTGTTGCCGATCGCGAGTAAATTTTTTGCTGAGTCGATGTTTTTGATTCGGTTGAATCGTTTGATCTGTCAGATGTGCGTGCTCCGTGCGGAGTCCGCATGAAGCGCAAATTAGTTTGGCTATTCGATCTCGATAATACCTTGCATGATGCCGGGCATGCGATCTTCCCCGCGATCAATCGCAATATGAATGCGCTGATTGCGCGCGTGCTGGAAGCAGAAGCGAAGCCTTCCCATGCAGAGGCTGTCAACGAGATGCGCGTCGCGTATTGGCAGCGTTACGGTGCAACCTTGCTGGGCATGATGCGCCATCATGCGATTCGCTCAGAAGATTTTTTGCGCGACGCCCACGAGTTCAGTGATCTCTCACAAATGATTCGAGCCGAACGCGGCACGGCTTATCTTTTACGTCGACTGCCGGGGCGCAAAATTCTGTTGACGAATGCGCCTGCGGGTTACTCTCGTGATGTTGTCAGGCATCTGGGTTTGCATAAGCATTTTGCCGATCATGTGCCGATTGAATCTATGGTGGTACATCGTCAGCTGCGTCCGAAACCGTCGCCTTGGTTATTACGACGCTTGCTAGCGTCACGAGGATTGAGTCCCAGACGTTGCGTGCTGGTGGAAGACTCATTAGAAAATTTAAAATCAGCGAGAGCACTGGGTATACGAACCGTATGGTTGACGGGCTACACGCGCG
>CAINAY010000227.1 GCA_903846425.1 uncultured Noviherbaspirillum sp. | reverse complement strand
TTCATGGATAAATGCTTACAGTCTTATTTTATTTTTGAGGCGCAGCGAGTTGATCGAGATAGTCTTTTTCCTGAGGGAGATCAGCACCGTCAAACCGCTCAACCCGGCCTTCTTTGAAGAATACGGATACATGGCTGGTGGTGATTTGGCCATCGCCCCGACGCATGCGGAAAGGGTAGTCCCAGCGCTGAGCATGAAAGACATCGGTTAACAGCGGGGTGCCCATCACGAAGCGCACTTGTTCAGGCGTCATTCCGACTTTAAGTTGCGATACCATTTCTTTTGAAACAAAATTACCTTGCTGTACATTAGCGCGATACACCGGCAACACGCCAAACAGCTTTTTCGATTGTGATGTTTGAACTATGCCGGCTTCAGTCGGGGCAGCGCTTTGCTCTGGGGCCGCTGGTTTGCTGGCAAAAGGGTTCAGAGCGCAGCCGCCCAGAAATAGCGCGCCGCTGCACAAGGCAACCGCGACCATGCGTGATTTTAGGTACGTAGCGGACCGACTGGACGAGTGCTGCATAAACTTCATGAGAGGTGCTTTCGTTGAGCGCAGTAGGTAAACGCTATATGATAAAGCAGTTCAAGTAAAATAAGCGAAAACATGCCGCCCAAAACTGCCGATCTGAAATCCAGTGGACTGAAAGCTACCCTGCCCAGGCTAAAAATCTTAGAGATTTTCCAAAATAGCAGCGTGCGCCACTTATCCGCCGAGGATGTTTACAAACTGCTGCTGACTGAAAACCTCGATGTCGGACTGGCAACGGTTTATCGCGTGCTGACCCAGTTCGAGCAGGCTGGCTTGCTAAGTCGGCATCATTTTGAGTCAGGTAAGGCGGTTTTTGAACTCAATCAAGGCACTCACCATGATCACTTGGTTTGCCTAGATTGCGGTTTAGTGGAAGAGTTTTTTGACGAAGAAATCGAGCGTCGGCAACACAGCATCGCTGAACAGCGCGGCTTCACTCTAGCCGAGCATGCGCTGGCGCTTTACGGTAACTGCACTAAAGAGGCCTGTCCGCATCGCCAGTAGTTACCTCTATGCCCCATAAATAATCAGCTGTAGACGTATTTTTTTAGGAGTGCGACAGCGCGCTGGAGAGTAAACGAGCCGTGATATCGACAATCGGAATTACGCGCTCATAGGCCATGCGAGTTGGCCCAATCACTCCGAGTGTGCCGACTATCTTTCCATTCGATTCGTAGGGCGCGGTGACGATGCTCATATCTTCCAATGGCATCAGATGCGATTCACCGCCAATAAAAATTTGTACGCCACTCGCCTTGCTCGAAGTGTCTAGTAATGTCGCCAGTCCGGTTTTTTGCTCAAAAATATCAAATAATTTTCGCAATGAACTCATGTTGGACGACAAATCGTCTATCGACAGTAAATTGCGTTCACCAGAAATCACCACATCTTCGGTGTCATCGCTCATGGCATCCGTGCCTGCTTCAACGGCGGCGTGCATTAGCCGCATCATGTCGTTACGTAATTCACGTAGCTCATCATTGAGTTTGATGCGAACCGCATCAAACGACAATCCCGAGTAATTTTGATTGATGTAATTAGCCGCTTGCACCAGTTGGCTGGGCGAGTAATCGGTATCCGTCAATAGCAAACGGTTTTGTACATCGCCATTCGGCGCGACGATGACTAACAAAATACGTTTTTCTGAGAGGCGCAGAAATTCAATTTGCTGAAATGTCATTTCCCGTCGTGGTGCGAGTACGACGCCAGCGAAATGAGATAAAGAGGAAAGTACTTGTGCTGCGCTGGCGATAATTTTTTGCGACGAAGCACCGGATTGCAGCCGCGATTCAACCGCGCTTTCATCGATGGTTTGAACAGTTAATAAACTATCGACAAATAGTCGGTAGCCGCGCGGAGTGGGGATGCGTCCCGCCGACGTATGAGGGCTGGATACGAAGCCTAGCTCTTCCAAGTCGGACATGATGTTGCGTATGGTCGCTGGTGACAGCTCAAGGCCAGAAATTTTTGCCAGCGCGCGTGAGCCCACCGGCTGTCCGTCCGCAATGTAGCGTTCTACAAGTGCCTTCAGTAGCGTCTGTGCGCGAATATCGAGTTGCATGTCCTTATTCTATCGAGCCAAATGGTAGTGCGCCAGCTTCCTTAACTCAGATAGCAAAATTGTTTGCACCAAACCCTCAATCTTCCAGATGTTTCGGCTGGTTTGGGCCTCGTTAAGCGTCACGTTTGCTGCTAGTTATGGTCTAATCCTGAGCATGTCTGTCGCAAATTCCACCAACCCACCACGTTTTTCTACGGTCGCCATCATCGGTAAGCACGGTGAATTTGGCGCCAGCAGCAATACTTTGGGCGAATTGGCGGATTTTCTCGAGCATCGAGGGCATCGGGTTGTATTTGAAGCAGCGACCGCGCAGGACCTTCAACGCAGCACGCTGGTATCCATGACGTTGGCAGACATTGGCCAAGACGCCGATGTCGCCATCGTGATTGGTGGCGATGGAACGATGTTGGGCATTGCGCGCCAACTTGCGCCGTTTGATGTGCCGTTAATTGGCGTGAATCAGGGTCGTTTGGGTTTTATGACCGATATCGCTTTTGAACGCATGCTGCCTGTGTTGAGCGATATGTTGGACGGTAAGCTGGAATCAGAGCGTCGCGCACTACTCGAGGGAATCGTGCATCGTCAAGGCAAAGAAATTTTTAGATCGGTTGCGTTCAATGATGTTGTGGTGTCACGCGGAGCCGGTGCCGGCATGGTGGAATTGCGTGTCGAGGTGGATGGACACTTTATGTACAACCAACGCTCTGATGGCTTAATTATTTCTACGCCCACTGGTTCTACGGCATATGCCTTGGCTGCGGGGGGGCCGATTCTTCATCCTGAACTGCGCGGTACGGTCTTAGTACCGATTGCTCCGCATGCGCTGTCGAATCGTCCGATTGTGCTTTCTGAGAGTTGTGAAATTGTGGTTGAGCTGGCTAGTGGTCGTGATTGCAGCGTTAATTTTGATATGCAGTCGTTAACGAGTCTTTATCATCATGATCGGGTTACGGTACGTCGCTCAGAACACAGTATTCAATTTTTGCATCCGCAAGGATGGAGCTACTACGATACCTTGCGTGAGAAATTATACTGGAATGAATATCCCTCCGTGCTAGGGCAGCTAAAATAGTGCTTTTATCCTTTTAGTTCCTGTCATTTTTCCTCCACTACCCATGCTGCGCACGCTCATCATTCGTGATTTTGTGATCGTTGATGCGATCGAGATCGAACCGCCCGCCGGCTTCACCGTGTTTACGGGTGAAACGGGTGCTGGAAAATCGATCTTGATTGATGCATTAATGTTGGCCCTGGGTGGCCGCGCCGATGCCAGCGTTGTCAGAGAAGGTGCCTCCAAAGCGGATATTGCTGCCGAATTTACCGGTGAATTTGATTCAGCTGTGCTGAGTTGGTTAGACGAACACGAATTTACGTCAGAAGATGGTCAATTACTGCTGCGACGGGTGATTGATAGCAGCGGCCGTTCCAAAGCATTCATCAATGGCATAACCGCCACCATTACCCAATTGCGCGAAGTCGGTGAGATGTTGGTGGATATTCATGGTCAGCATGCGCATCAATCGTTATTGAAAGCTGAATCACAACGTGCTTTATTAGATGCTCATGCTGGATTGAATGATGACGTCACTAAAGTCGCACAGGCATTTAAAAATTGGCGTGCAGTCATTAAGCAGCGTGAAGAATTTGAGCGCGATGCAAAAAATGTTTTACTAGAGCGTGAACGACTGCAATGGCAGGTCGGCGAATTAGAAAAATTAGCGGCGCGTCCGGGTGAGTGGGCCGACATTGGCAATGAGCACAGCCGACTGTCGAATGCCGCAAGC
This sequence comes from uncultured Noviherbaspirillum sp., assembly GCA_903846425.1. Classification (GTDB taxonomy): domain Bacteria; phylum Pseudomonadota; class Gammaproteobacteria; order Burkholderiales; family Burkholderiaceae_D; genus Pernthalerella; species Pernthalerella communis. The sequence goes on along the minus strand of CAINAY010000227.1, from coordinate 11,196 downwards.
TTGATTGAAGGCGCACAAAGCGCGCTTGATTTACTGTCTGAATCGGAATCTAGCCCGATGTTGTCGCAGCTCTCATCGATCGCGCAAAAATTAGGCAAGCTGGCGGATGTGGACGACAAACTAAAGCCAGTGATGGAAGCGCTAGAACCAGCACGCATTCAGTTGCAAGAAGCCGTGTATGCGTTGAATGATTATCTGGGTCGAATTGAAATGGATCCGCAACGTTTGCGTTCGGTGGAGTCGCGTCTTGAGGCGCTGCATTCAGCTTCACGAAAATTTAATGTACCTGCCGATGAACTGCCGAATGAATTTTTAAAATTATCTGAGCGTTTGCATCAGCTAGCCGATGCGACCGACCTCGATGCCTTGCGCGCGCATGAAGAAAAACTGGGGCAGGCCTATCAAGCGCTCGCCACCAAACTTTCCAAGGCGCGTACCAAAGCCGCCAGCTCATTGTCAACAGCGGTAACCGCCGCCATGCAAGAGCTATCGATGTCGGGCGGGCGCTTTGATGTCGCGTTGAATGCGATAGAGCCTGCGGCATATGGCAACGAACAAATAGAATTTTTAGTGGCTGGACATGCGGGCACGACGCCGCGTCCATTGGCGAAGGTAGCTTCGGGTGGTGAGTTGGCGCGTATCGCCTTGGCGATTTCAGTGATTGCCTCTAGTGCTACCAGCACGCCGACATTAATTTTTGACGAAGTCGATAGCGGTATTGGCGGTGCGGTGGCCGAAGTGGTTGGACGTCTGCTTAAGCGTTTGGGGCAGGAGCGCCAGGTATTGTGCGTCACCCATTTACCGCAAGTAGCTAGCCAGGCCGGCCATCATTTTCAAGTTAGCAAAGGCTCGACCTCAGACGGCCGAACCGTGTCACGGATTACCCCTTTATCAGCGGCTGAGCGCGTTGAAGAAATTGCGCGTATGCTCGGCGGCCTAGAAATTACGGCGACCACGCGCAAGCACGCGCGCGAGCTACTGGCCTCCTGAGCATAGAACAGAAAGGTTTTTTTTAATGGGCTTCAACTCAGAACCCTCATATAGTCATGGCAGTCTGAGCAAGACTGCTGTGGTACTTGCCAATTTGGGTACACCCGACGCCCCCACGCCAGCTGCGGTGAAGGTCTATCTGAAGGAATTTTTGTGGGATCCGCGCATCGTCGAGATTCCACGTTTGCTTTGGTGGATTATTTTGAACGGGATAATTTTGCCGTTCCGCTCGCGCCAATCCGCAGAAAAATACGCGTCGATTTGGACGGAGCAAGGCTCACCCTTAAAAGTACACACTGAACGACAGGCCGAGGCTTTGCAATTGGCTATGAACGCACGTGGTCACAGCTTACGTGTGGTGTATGCCATGCGTTATGGAAATCCTAGTCTGCCTAGTGTCTTAGACCAGTTAAAAGGTGAAGGCTGCGATCGCATTTTGGTTTTGCCTGCGTATCCCCAATATTCGGGTACAACAACTGCATCGATATTTGACCGAGTTTTTTCGCATTACACCCGAATCCGAAATGCACCTGAGCTTCGCTTCATTAAGCACTATCACGATGATGATGCGTACATCGAAGCGCTCGCTTCCACCGTGCGCGCGGATTGGGAGCAGCATGGCCGGCCCGATAAATTAGTGATGAGTTTTCATGGCGTGCCGAAGCGCACTTTGCTATTGGGTGATCCGTATCACTGTGAGTGCTATAAGACGGCGCGCTTGGTGGCGACTAAATTAGGTTTGAGTAAAGACGAGTACCTAGTCACCTTTCAATCACGTTTTGGAAAAGCGGAATGGTTGCAACCGTATACCGCCCCCACGCTGGTTGAGCTGGCTCAAAAAGGTGTGGGTCGAGTGGATGTTATTTGCCCCGGATTTACGAGTGATTGTCTTGAAACGCTAGAAGAAATTTCTATCGAGGCGCGCGAAGACTTTTTGGGCGCCGGCGGTAAGGCCTTTCATTACATAGCATGCCTGAATGAACTTCCGCAATGGATAGACGCGATGGCAGCGATTGTTGAGAAGCACACCTTGGGCTGGCCTACGGGTTCAGACCTAGAAAGCCATCAGCGCTTGCAAAAAGATGCCGACATTGGAAGAGCGCGTGCGCTCGAGCTAGGCGCGACGGATTGACATAAATCACCCATGACATGAATTGGGGGCCTGTGGCCCCCGTTTTTTTGTGTATTTCACCAGACCCGCTTGAAAAGCTTTATTTAATCCCCATATGCTGCCCAGTGTTATTGCAAGTAATTGATTTAGTTGGAGAACTTATGAATCAAGCAGAATCCCAGCCGGGTCATCAAGCAGGTCAGGCTGAACCTGAGCTGCCCAAAGATTTGGTAGAAAACGCGACATTTACCGCCGACGAGCTAGCTCAGCAAGCGATGGAAGGCGGGCTAGACCTGGGTCAGCGATTGAACGAGGCCGAAGCCAAACTAGCCGAGATGCAGGATGCGTTTTTGCGCGCCAAAGCCGACGCCGAAAATATTCGTCGCCGCGCTCAGGAGGATATCTCCAAGGCGCACAAATTTGCGATCGAGGGCTTTGCTGAAGCCTTGTTGCCAGTGAAAGATAGCCTTGAGATGGCGCTGAAAATCGAGGTGCCCTCGGTTGAGTCGCTCAAAGAAGGTGTGGATATGACCTTGAAGCAGTTGGTTGCTGCCTTTGAGCGAAATCGTTTGGTTGAACTTGATCCCAAGCCGGGTGAGAAGCTCGACCCGATGAAGCATCAGGCGATTTCTATGGTGCCCTCGGAGCAAGAGGCCAACACCATAGTGAGCGTACTGCAAAAGGGTTACATGATTTCCGATCGTTTGTTACGGCCGGCATTGGTGACGGTGTCTCAATAGTTTCATGTGTCTTGAAACTTGAGCTACACGCCGCATATTAGAACTATAGACAGATTCAGTACTACAGACATTGAACTAGTTATTTAAGGAAAAAATCATGGGCAAGATTATTGGCATTGATCTGGGAACGACAAATTCCTGCGTCGCCATCATGGAGGGTGGTCAACCGAAGGTTATCGAAAATTCGGAAGGCGCACGTACCACGCCGTCTATCATCGCTTATCAAGAAGATGGTGAAATTCTCGTCGGCGCACCTGCTAAGCGTCAGGCGGTGACTAATCCTAAGAACACCTTGTTTGCAGTCAAGCGCCTGATCGGTCGTAAGTTCGATGAAAAAGAAGTGCAGAAAGACATAGGTCTGATGCCTTACGAAATCATGAAAGCGGATAACGGTGACGCTTGGATTTCGGTGCGCGACAAAAAGCTAGCGCCGCAACAAACTTCTGCGGAAATCCTCCGCAAAATGAAGAAGACCGCCGAAGATTATTTGGGTGAAGAAGTTACTGAAGCAGTTATTACCGTACCAGCTTATTTCAATGATGCGCAACGTCAGGCAACTAAGGATGCAGGTCGTATTGCAGGTCTGGATGTCAAACGTATTATCAATGAGCCGACCGCGGCCGCGCTGGCTTTTGGTTTAGACAAAGGCGGCAAAGGCGATCGCAAGATTGCAGTCTATGACTTGGGCGGCGGTACCTTTGACGTGTCGATCATTGAGATCGCCGATGTCGACGGTGAGATGCAGTTCGAAGTGCTTTCAACCAATGGCGACACTTTCTTAGGTGGTGAAGATTTCGATCAGCGCATCATTGATTTTATTATTGATGAATTCAAAAAAATTAATGGCGTAGATTTATCCAAAGATCCAATCGCTTTGCAACGTATTAAGGCATCTGCTGAGCGCGCTAAGATTGAGTTGTCTTCATCGCAGCAAACGGAAATTAACGAGCCTTATATTGCGATGGCGAATGGTGCGCCTATGCACCTTAACTTGAAGATGACCCGCGCTAAGCTCGAGTCGTTAGTCGAGGAATTGATTTCTAAGACGATCGAGCCTTGCCGTATCGCGATTAATGATGCGGGTGTCAAAGTGGCTGACATCGACGACATCATTCTGGTCGGCGGCATGACTCGTATGCCCAAGGTGCAAGAAAAAGTTAAAGAGTTTTTTGGTCGTGAGCCACGCAAAGACGTGAATCCTGATGAGGCCGTAGCTGTAGGTGCTGCGATTCAGGGTTCGGTCCTTTCCGGTGATCGTAAAGATTTGTTGCTGTTGGATGTGACGCCGCTGTCATTGGGTATTGAGACCTTGGGCGGTGTGATGACCAAGATGATCAAGAAAAACACCACCATCCCAACCAAATTTAGCCAAGTGTTTTCTACGGCAGAAGATAACCAACCTGCGGTCACGATTAAGGTGTATCAAGGTGAGCGTGAAATGGCCACCGGTAATAAGAGCTTGGGTGAATTTAATCTCGAAGGTATTCCACCTTCGCAGCGTGGTTCGCCTCAAATTGAAGTGACGTTTGATATCGATGCGAACGGTATTTTGCATGTGGGTGCAAAAGACAAAGCGACTGGCAAAGAAAATAAAGTCACCATCAAAGCGAATTCCGGACTCACGGAAGATGAGATACAGAGCATGGTGCGTGACGCTGAAGCGAATGCCGAAGAAGACAAACGCTTAAAAGAACTCGCTGAAGCGCATAACCAAGGTGATGCCTTAGTTCATTCGACTCGCAAAGCATTGACTGAGCATGGTGACAAGCTCGACGCGGGTGAGAAAGAAAAAATTGAAGCTGCCATCAAGGATCTTGAGGATGTGTTGAAAGGTGCTGACAAAGCAGCAATTGACGCCAAGGTGGAAGCGCTCTCGACAGCATCGCAAAAGTTGGGTGAAAAAGTATATGCCGATATGCAAGCACAGCAAGCAGCAGCAGGTGCGGCAGCTGGGGCAGCACCCGGTGAAGCAGCTGCAGGCGCTAAGCCCGCCGAACACGATGTGGTTGACGCGGACTTTAAGGAAGTAAAAGACAAATAATTTTTCCCTCGTCATGCAGCTAGCCTGCATCGACGACGCCGGGCTGGAGCGCTGTATTGCCTCCTGCCCGGTTTTTTGCATGGATATGTAAGATGGCTAAACGTGATTTTTACGAAATACTTGGCGTAGCAAAAAATGCCTCAGACGATGAGATCAAGAAGGCTTATCGCAAGCTGGCGATGAAGCATCATCCTGATCGAAATCCCGATAGCAAGGGCGCTGAGGATAAATTCAAAGAGGCCAAGGAAGCGTATGAAATGCTTTCCGATCCTCAAAAGCGCGAAGCCTATGATCGCTATGGTCATGCCGGTGTCGACCCGAATATGGGTGGCGGTGGTGGTGCAGGGGCAGGCGGATTCTCGGATGCCTTTGGCGATATTTTTGGTGATATTTTCGGCGGTGGCGGTGGCCGTGCGCGTGGTGGGCCGCAAGTTTATCGCGGTGCCGATCTTCGCTATAACTTAGATATCACTCTAGAACAGGCGGCGAATGGTTTCGAAACCACGATACGCGTGCCTTCGTGGAATGAGTGCGATACCTGTCATGGCTCCGGTGCAAAGCCAGGAACCTCGCCAACTACGTGCGGTACTTGCGGTGGTCATGGTCAGGTTCGTATGCAGCAAGGGTTTTTCAGTATTCAGCAAACCTGCCCCAAGTGCCACGGCACTGGCAAGGTCATACCTGATCCGTGTGGCGGCTGCGCTGGTTCTGGTCGCATAAAACGCAATAAGACACTGGAAGTAAAAATTCCATCAGGTATTGATGACGGCATGCGAATTCGCTCAACCGGTAACGGCGAGCCAGGCATGAATGGTGGTCCGACCGGTGATTTGTATGTCGAGATTCATATTAAGCAGCACGCCGTATTTCAGCGTGACGGTGATGATCTCCATTGCGAAATGCCAATCTCGTTTGCGCGTGCGACGTTGGGCGGAGAAATAGAAGTGCCGACCTTAGGTGGGAAAGTATCGTTCACTGTGCCTGAGGGTACGCAAACCGGAAAAACATTCCGCTTGCGCGGTAAAGGTATTAAGGGCGTGCGCTCGGGTATTGCTGGCGATTTGTTTTGTCATATTTTGATTGAGACGCCAGTTAAGCTCACTGACAAGCAGAAAGAACTCTTGGAAGAATTCGATAAGTTGACCGAAGCGGGCGGTGCCAAACATAGCCCGCAGAGCAAATCCTGGATGGATAAAGTCAAAGAATTTTTCGGATAACCCACCGGAAATAATCTTATGGCTGGAGCGAGTGTCGCATAGCGTAATGCTTTGCTTCATGCCATGCATCAAATAATTTTACGTAGCATAGCAGTGCTGGCGGCTCGCAGAATTCACAATAAATCTGTAGCTCACTAAGAAATTTCTTGTTGCTTTCAGATTTTTCTCAAACTCCCGCATCAACTTGCTTTACCTCATCGTTGCGAATTCTTGAATTTTTCGAACACATTCGTGTTTCGATTTTCTCTACACCTTGCTTTTATCTCATGACAGGTTGTGAAATTTGATTTGTGCTTAGCCGCATCATCTTTCCCTTGTAGAGTCTGCGGCATATAGAAAATTTTCAGGCGTATGCCTATGAAAATTTTTTACCCTGCATGACTTCAGGCAAAAAGCAATGAAAGAAAAATTTATCTCTTCATACTTGTGTCAGCTATTGGTTAGGTATGTAAAAGAGAAGCGAGATAACGAATTTGAGCAAGCCTTAGTACGTGTCTTGATTGGCTTGGTATTAATTTATTATTTCAATGATTTGCAATTCTCCCAAGCGCAGGCAGTTGCAGCTAATGCGCTGAATCTGGTTTTCGTCCCATCTCTATTTGTTATTGCTGCCGTATCAATGGCGGCATGCGTATATTTTTGGCCAGGTGAAATGCCTATCCGGCGCATCTTGTCCATATTGTTAGATATTGCTTCCTTAACTTACTTGCTTTTAGTGGGTGGTAGTCACGCTGCGCCACTCTGTTTTTTATATCAGTGGATAGTTATCGGCTACGGTTTTAGATTCGGAAGAACCTATTTGCTCATCGCCCTGGTTTTGGCACTAAGCGGATTTGGAATAGTGATCGTGGTAGAGCCATATTGGCAGGAAGATCAGGGCCTTGCTGTTGGCCTGTGGTTAGGTACCTTACTGATATCCATGTATTCAAGCACATTGATTGGTCGTCTATACAAGGCGCTCGAGCGTGCAGAGGAGGCAAATATTGCCAAAAGGCAGTTTATTTGCTCGGTGAGTCATGAATTGAGAACGCCTCTAAACGCCATCATAGGCATGATTGATTTGATGCGTAGTACGCAGCTCGATCGTGATCAAATCGAGATGCTCGATTGCCTCACCGCGACGTCGCAAGTAATGCTTACCCAGATCGAAGATGTCTTAGATTTTTCAAAAATAGAAGCAGGAAAAATGTCAGTCGAATCTGTGCAATTCGACCTGTATAAAATAATCCAAGGTATCTTGGATATTTTTCGCTATCGAATCGATCCGTTTCAAATTCATCTTAGTCATAGCATCAGCTCCGACGTCCCATTTCAAATAAATGGTGATCAGCACCATCTGAGGCAAATATTAGTAAATCTGATTGGTAATGCTGTCAAATTCACTGAGCAAGGAAGAATCTCCGTAGGTGTGAGTCTTGTAGCAAAGTCACTCGGTCATATACGTCTGCGATTTTCAATTAAAGATACAGGGATTGGCATTCCAATGTGTGCGCAAGACAAAATATTTGAGAGCTTTACCCAAGCCGATGAATCGACCACACGTCGCTTTGGTGGAACCGGATTAGGTACGACTATTTGTAAACAATTAGTTGAATTGATGGGTGGGCAAATAGGGTTTAGCAGTATTCAAGGTGAGGGAAGTGAATTCTGGTTCGAGCTGGAATTTGGACTGGAGACGAGATCAGAGCCTGTTTCTTCCGAACTGGCTGTCGCCTCAATTCGTTCGCTGGTATTTAGTCCTGCGCGAAGTCAGCCGAATTTAATTGCGCAAATAACGATGGCTTGCGGAATCGCGCCTGAAATTTGCCATAACTTTCAAGAAGTCGTTGAGTCGTTAGAACAGGCCACGTTAGCTGGAAAACCTCTGCGGCTGGTATTCATTGATGAGCCTTGTCTGGATGGAGAAAGCTTACAGAGTTATAAAGAGCGAATAAGTACTGCCACAAAATATTTTCAGAAAATTCATGCAAATGGAAAGCTAACCTGTGTTCTCGTTATCAGAGACGGTACTCTTTTAACTGAATTCAGTCATTGCATGGAGTTAATTGGTCTGTATTCCATAATTACGCTTCCTATTCAGCGCTCAGCATTGATCAATATTTTACATGGTCACTTAATCAATATTGCACATAGTCGGATTGGCACGAAGCCTGCTCAACTACGAGCCGAAGGTGCAACGATCAAATTAGCCGCCGTCGTTCCTGAGAAACAATCCGGTTACGAAATTCTCGTCGCTGAAGATAATCCTACGAATCGAAAAGTATTACAGAAAATTTTGGAAAGAGCAGGACATCGCTGCACCCTGGTAAAGGACGGTGATGAGGCATTAGATTTGGTCGAGCGCAAATCCTTTGACGCCATCATATTAGATATGAATATGCCGACCATCCCAGGCACTGACGTTGCTAGGTTGTATAGGCTAATGCACGGCCACGCTGCTGATTTGCCCATTATCATGTTTTCGGCTAACGCAACGCCAGAAGCAAGGCAAGAAAGTTTGGATGCGGGTGCAAATGCATTTTTAGCAAAGCCCATTCAAATCGACATGTTTTTAGGAACACTCGATCGGCTTGTTCAAAAATTTCATGCCATTCATCCACCATTGATTAAGTTAAAAAATATGTCGCATTCCAATGCAGTGCTTCTGACGCGCGCCAATGAGCCTATTTTAAATATGCAGGCATTGGGTGATTTAGAGCACGTGAGTAAAGACAGAATATTTTTAGATGATTTAATTGTTGAATTTATCTATGAAAATAAAAAATCATTAATCTTTCTTGAAAAAGCCATGCTGGCAGGCAATCAGGAGAAAGTTAAAGATATTGTCCACTCAATAAAAGGATCTGCTCTTAGTATTGGTGCAGTTGCTTTAAAAATGATGTGTCGACGATTGGAAAAACTCGGAAAAGCTGAACTTGAAACTCACCCCGAAGAAATCATTCAGCAATTCAAGCATGCCTTTAGTTTGTTGTGTGAGCAGTTAGAAGAATACCGCCAAAAAAGATTGGAACTTATGGAATCATCGTAAGAATTTTTTTGGTTTTTAATTTTATTTTTCATGACTAAATTAAAGCAAGTGGCGCTAATAAATATTTTAAAACTAGTGAAAAATTAATGGAGTGTTTATGAATTTTACTGAAAAATTAAACCTGCTAACGACTCAAAGCCAGAGTCAAATAGAGAAATCTAAGAAAGTACAAGCGATGCTGGCCGGCTCTCTTGCTCAGCAAGACTATGTAAAATTTCTTGTGGTTTTGTATCCTATTGTTTCAAATTTCTGCCCTGTGATGGCTTTGGCTGCCGGTCATGCGGCAGATAAAAATCAGCAGATAGTTAATTATCTTTACGATCATATTTATGAGGAGAAGGGCCACGAGCAGTTGGTGCTAAATGATTTAAAAAGCTTTGAAGTTGACGTTACACCTATCGCTGAACTGCCCGCAGTACCACCAGTCCAAGCTATGCTAGCGTTTAATTATTATTCGGCGTCGCATGTGCATCCAGTTTGTGTTTTTGGAATGATGTATGTACTTGAAATAATGGCTTCGGTCTATGGTGGGCGAGCAGCTCGCTCACTTGCCGCTAATTTGAACCGGAATTCAATGGAGGGGTTTAGCTTTCTTGACTCTCATGCGGATCTTGATCAGGACCATGTTATAAAGTTGCGGAATTTATTTCAATCCTTTACGGATGAAAGTAGTCAAGCGGCGCTACTTAACAGTATAAAAATGAATTTCTATTTATTTGAAAAAATAATGGACTATTAAGCTGCTGCTGATTTCGCTATCTTTGTTAAAAAAGATACGGCTGACTTGAATCAAATCATCCGTATCTTTGCCACTGAAATAGAAGTTAATCAGTTAAGCCGCCACCAAAATCTGTGATTCAGCCTCCCTATTTCTTGCTGCTGCCAGTTTCTGTTCTTGTTGGTGACGTTGAGAATGAATCAGTCTACGCATAATATGTAAATTCTGATCATTGAGCCTGAGTGCAGCGTCTACCCAAGTATTTATAATTTTTTCAAATTCTTCGTATCGGATGGGATCAGTATGCCGCCGACATTCGTACACAGATTTTGAGGAGTTGACATGTTTTTTTTGTTTTTGCATTAATTCAAAAACATATTTTTCAGCCTCTCCCTGCGGGACGAGGATGTCTACGACGCCCATTTTTGCTAAATCTTCTGCAGTGTAGGTATTGCCACTGGTAATCAGCTCTTCAGTAATTTTCATACCTACTTTTCTGTAGAGCAGTGTGTAGGCACCCATTCCGGGGAAAAGATTAAATAAAATTTCTGGGAATCCTAGCCGACTGCCTTTTTCCGCAACAATGATATTGCTTGAAAGTGCAAATTCTAGCCCGCCCCCAAAAGCATCACCCTGTAGCATGGTGATAGTTATGACGGAAGAGTTGTAGCCGCAAATTCGCGTATAGAGGCCTTCGATGCAAAGTTTCCCGTATTGCATTAATCCTTCTCGATTACGTGTCCTGATTAGTTCAACAAATAATGCTAAATCTCCACCCAAGTTAAAGACTTTTGGATGTCTTGAGCCTATAACGCAATAGTCGACAGGCTGCCATTGATTTTCATGAAAATGCATTCCTTTATGTTTTTCTAGTTGATGCACGCTGTGATGCAGTTCTTCAAGCATGTCTGAATTAAAACAAGGGACACCCGTTGGATTCATATAGGTCCATAACGCTTTGAGTGAAGGGTTATAGTCCTGCACAATTTGTTGATACTGACGACGCGGAGCCGAGTAGATGCTCGTTGTTGCTAATGTAGGATTACGAACGACGTTGTATGCTGACATGTGAGTTCTCCTTTGTGTTCATTAAATGGCTATTGTGGTTTCGGTCTAAATTGCTTTACATTACGTCTTGAATTACTGCTGTCTTTTCCTGCTTGATTGAATCGATGAAGCGCGTTTTATGGATTTGCGATCCATCAATTTTTGTCAAGTGATACTGAGTCTAGAAAAATTTAGAAAGATTAAAAAAATTATTAGTGAAATTTCGATCGTTACTAACATTGATTGAATTTTTTACTAATTAAATATCTTAAAAAAAATTCATTAGGAGCAAAAATTATTTCCT
>CAINAY010000226.1 GCA_903846425.1 uncultured Noviherbaspirillum sp. | reverse complement strand
GCGACAGTTAACCAATCAGTCGCTGGCTTGATTACTGAGCCCAGTAATGGCCTTACTCAAGTCGATACAACACTTAATATAACAAGCAATACCGCTCTCAATACCACACTCAAAGATATCTTTATGTTGGAAGCCAAAGATAGATTGAGTGTATTGAGATTTCTGGTGACGCAATTCTCGCTGTCTGAATCCGAGTTGCTCCCATCGCATGCAGCGATCGAAGCCCATGCTTTAGCGGGTAGCTCCGCTACAGTGGGTCATAACACTATGCACCAATTGGCATCAGCTTTAGAAAATTTAATTGAGCGAGTCATCGTATTGGCGGCAGATCAGCAGCACGCCTATTTGCCAGAGCTGGTCGATACTATCGATGCTTTGGAAAAGCAGTTGCATGTAAATGAAAGCGAACTGGAAGCAGAGCTTAATTCGCTTTCAAACGTCACACTAGAGTCACCAGTTATCGAAGTGGCGGAACCTATTCAGCCTATGCAGCCTGTACAGACCGCGGAGCTGGAGTTGTTACAGCCTCCGTTGAATCACGAGCTAATACAGCCTTTGCAGCCGTTGCTGCCGTATGAATTAACCACACAGGAAACATCTCTGTTAAAAGACGACACCACTCAAGCTGACTATGGTCAAGCAGATGATAGTGATTCAGAGTCGTCGCTATCACCTAGTGAATTTAATTATTCTGCATCGACCGATGCTATCGATCCTGAATTGCATCTGATTTTCTGCGAAGAGGCCGCCGAGCTCTTACCGCAGCTTGAGTCTTTGTTATCGCAGTGGGTAGGCAGTCCGGGTGATGCCGCATTACCTGCGGGACTGTTACGTTTGCTGCATACGCTAAAAGGTAGCTCGCGTATGGCGGGCGAATTGGCGTTGGGTGAGGCTATCCATGAATTTGAGCACAGGGTCACCCAGCTCTCGCAACAGCGCCCAATTGACTCGTCAGCTATCGCTTTGTTACAAACAGAGGTGCATCAGCTATTAATTGATGTTGGGCTAATCAAAGACGACACCGCACAGCCCGTTGAGAGTACCAGCGAATCTGCAAGTGATATAAATTCACCTTTTTTAGATAGGCCAATTACGAAAACAGTCGTCGTGCCTACCAAAATGCGCGTCGATTTGCTCGAGCGTGCATCCGGCTCAGTGGCTGAATTACTCGTCAATGCGGTACGTTCTACGGATGATCTACGGCAGCAAAAACAATTAGTCGTTGATTTGGCGGATAACTTAGCGCGTCTTCGTACTCAATTACGTGAATTAGAGTTGCAATCCGAAGCGAGTATTTCTTCCCAGTCTGCGCCACGAGCATCAGGCTTTGATCCCTTGGAATTTGATCGCTACACTCGATTGCAAGAATTGACGCGTATGACTGCCGAAAGCATGGCAGATTTGACGGGGGTGCAGCGCAGCCTGGCACACCAAATCGATGCATCATTAACGATGTTAGTGGCTCAGACGCGTCATGCGCGTTCACTGCAATCCGATTTATACCGCGCCAGTACGCAAGCGTTTTCTAGTATTGAAAATCGGTTTCGGCAGTTGGTACGTCAAGTGGCTATGGAGGTGGGACGCGATGTGCGATTTGAGCTGGACGGCGGTCAGCTTGAAATAGACAGAGCTCACCTTGAGAGTTTAAATGGACCACTGTCTCATTTGATACGTAATGCAATCGCACATGGAATCGAGCCAGCCGATGAACGACAAGCTTTGGGTAAGCCGAGACAAGGCTTGGTATTTATAAAGTTAAGCGAGCAGGGTGCTGAATTACGCTTGCAAGTGATTGATGATGGTCGCGGCTTAAATTTTGTTCGTATTCGCGAGCAAGCCATAGCTCGTGGTTTACTTTCCGCAAATGCAGAGCCTGATTCAGACAGCTTGACGCAATTAATTTTTGAATCAGGCTTCTCTACTGCCGAGCAAGTGACAGGCTTAGCCGGTCGTGGCATTGGTATGGATGCTGTCAAGGCGACTATCATTGCAATGGGTGGAGCAATAAAAGTTGAGAGCCAATCGGGACTAGGTACATCGGTCATTATGGCCTTACCCAAATCATCGTCAACTCAGAAGATTCTGTTGGTATCTGATGCGCATCAGAAAATCGCTTTGCCTTCCGCGATGGTTCAGCAGGTGTTATCCATGAGCTCAGCGAGCGCAAACCAGGTAATCACCGAAGGTTTTATTCAATGGCAAGATAAAAAAATCGCACTCTTTGCTTTAAGCGATTTAATTCGAGAGCCGACAGTGACTCATAGCGCCACTGATCGTATTTCATTTCTCATTTTGCGCCAGCTTGATGACTGGATCGCGGTTAAAGTTGGTGAAGTCCATGGTCATCATGAAGTAGTGGTTAAGCCACCGGGTCCTCAACTAGCCAGCGTGCCGGGATTGATGGGTGCGGCAATGCTGCCTGATGGCGATATTTTATTAGTCATGAATTTGTTACAGCTGCATGCACATGCTGTTTCAAATCCCATTGCCAGATCAATCTCAGCGACTATCGTTCCAGAGCATGTGCCACCCTTAGTGATGGTGGTTGATGATTCTTTAACAGTGCGTCGAGTCAGTCAGCGCATGTTAGAAAAACATGGTTATGGCGTAGCACTTGCCAGACATGGCGCGCATGCGTTGGAGCTGTTAAGTCAGTTGAATCCGGCAGCCGTGTTGCTTGATATAGAAATGCCGACCATGGATGGTTTTGAGCTGTTGAGTCGATTACGCTCTGACGAGCGTTTTCGCAAACTTCCTGTAGCGATGATTACTTCACGAATGGCCGAGCGCCATCGACAACATGCGATGCAATTAGGTGCGAATGCATATTTTGGTAAACCCTATCGTGAGCAAGAACTTTTAGAATGGCTTGCGCAATGTGCGCACGTACAAAATCTAAGGACAGCAGGCAATCGTACCGATCACAATCAAACACTAACCTCGACAGCGTGAGTCGTTAGTAGCAAAAATACTCAAGCTCGACCAACATAAAGCTATTGATCGCTGAAGCATAACGAGTCATTTATTTTTTCACGACAGCGTATCGTTCCAGTGTTTTTTTGCGCGCCTCGTCATGTGCTACCAGTGGATGAGGATAATGTTTACCGAGCGTGACGCCGGCCATTTGTAGCTGCATTTCGGAAGCAAGCCAGGGTGCATGAATAGT
>CAINAY010000225.1 GCA_903846425.1 uncultured Noviherbaspirillum sp. | reverse complement strand
GTCGCCACATCAGCGCGCAAGGTGTACGTGCTGTAAAGCTGAAAGCTAGATAGCTCGAGTACCCAAGCATCAGGCAACGTATCTGTTGCCACTGCCTCGCGCAGTACATCCAGTGCAGCTGGGCTGATATTGCCAGCAACCTTGACGGACAGACCAGCGGCACGACATAGTTCACCCGTCAGACGGGTGACGGTGGTTTTACCATTGGTACCAGTAATAGCAATTATTTTGGGTTGATAGGCACGTCGCTCTTTTAACGCTGCGAGTGCGTGTGCAAACAATTCAATTTCGCCCCAGACAGGAATGTTTTTTTCCTGTGCGGCAGCCAATATCACTTTCAGCTCATTCAAAGGCGACAGGCCCGGACTCAGGATGATGAAATTAATTTCGTCTAATAATGACGGCGCAAACTCGCCTGCAATAAATTCTGCTGTAGGCACGTTTTCTCGCAGCACAGGTAAACGATCTGGGAATGCGCGCGTATCGGCTACACGCAGGCGCACGCCAGCTTCCGCCAGCCAATGTGCGATCGCCAGTCCCGATTCACCGAGTCCCAGCACCAATGCGTGTTTACCTGCGTAGTTCATTATTGTTTATTCGTTCGTTTTATTTTTTACGCGTTAGCGCAGCTTTAACGTCGACAACCCAAACAACACCAGCATCATGGTGATAATCCAAAAGCGAACTACTACCTGCGTTTCTTTCCAACCTTTTTGTTCATAGTGATGATGCAATGGCGCCATCAGCAAAACGCGTTTGCCCACACCGGTTTTCATTTTGGTGTACTTGAAATACGCGACTTGCAACATAACTGACAAGGTCTCGACTACGAATACGCCACCCATGATGAACAACACGATCTCTTGACGAACGATCACAGCAATCGTGCCTAAAGCACCACCTAAGGCAAGCGCACCGACATCACCCATAAAAACTTGTGCGGGATAGGCGTTAAACCATAAGAATGCCAAACCAGCACCTGCCATTGCGCCACAAAAAATCAGTAACTCACCCGCTCCGGGTATGTGAGGAATCAGTAAATATTTTGCGTAAGTCGCACTTCCGGTCAAATACGCAAAGATGCCCAGTGCGGAACCCACCATCACGGTTGGCATGATGGCTAAGCCATCCAAACCATCCGTAAGATTGACTGCGTTACTGGTGCCAACTATGACGAAATAGGTGAGTGCAATAAAACCCCAAACGCCTAAGGGATAGCTGACCGTCTTAAAAAACGGAACGATCAAATCGGCTGTAGACGGCAATTCCATTGAAAAGCCAGACTTCACCCATGACATAAACAATTCAAGAACAGCTGTATTAGTTGGCCCCGAAACAGAAAACGCTAAATAAAATGCAGCAAGCAATCCAATTAAGGATTGCCACATATATTTTTCGCGCGAGCGCATCCCATTCGGATCTTTGTAAACCACCTTGCGGTAATCATCAACCCAACCAATCACACCGAATCCCAAGGTCACGATCAACACAGGCCAGACAAAGCGATTTGTCCAATCGATCCAGAGCAAGGTTGAGACGCCGATGCCGATCAATATCAATACGCCTCCCATCGTTGGCGTGCCGGATTTAACCAAATGCGTTTGCGGACCATCGGTTCGGACAGCCTGACCCACTTTTAACGTAGTAAGCAAACGAATCACAACCGGCCCAAACAACAAGCCAATCATTAACGATGTGAGTGTGGCAAAGACAGCGCGGAAGGTTATGAAGTTAAATACCCTCAACGCTCCGAGCTGATCTTGAAAATGTTGTGCTAGCCAGAGCAGCATCTCAATGACCTCCTACCGAAATGCCTGTCAGGCGTTCTACGACGCGTTCCATTTTCATGAAGCGTGATCCTTTAATGAGAATGCTCGCATTTGCCGATGTACTACCTAGCTCATTATTTAATGTATCGACATCATCGAAATGGCGACCTGCGCTACCGAAAGCAAGGCTGGCATGACGGGCTAAGGTACCCAAGGTAAACAGCTGATCAATGTGGCGCGTGCGTGCATACGAACCAATTTCTTCATGAAACGCTACGCCTTCAGAACCAACCTCACCCATATCACCCAATATCAATGTGCGCGGTGATGGAGACATAGCCAACACATCAATCGCAGCACGCACGGAATCTGGATTGGCGTTGTAGGTGTCATCAATTACCAATGCACCATTCGTTGCGTTCTTACGTTGCAAGCGTCCTGCGACAGGTACGAATGCCTGCAAACCACGTACGATGCAATCAACATCAATCCCCACAGCACGCGTTGCAGCAAATGCAGCTAAGGCATTTCGCACGTTGTGTTCGCCTGCTGCTGCGAGCGATACATGCACAAATTGACCATTCACTTGGATTTGCAAATCGCTACCAAATACTTTCGGCTTCCATTCGCACCACAACGCAGCCCGCTGGTCTAATCCAAAGGTGATTGTTTGTTTTTTATCGGCATACGATTGCCACAGCGCCGTATAGTCATCATCGGCAGGAAAGACCGCGCTGCCATTAGCTGACAAAGCAGTGATCACCGCACCATTTTCTTTGGCAACCGCGGCGATACTTTCCATAAATTCTTGATGTTCGCGCTGTGCATTGTTGACTAGGCCTACGGTGGGCTGGGCGATCTCTGCAAGTCGCGCAATTTCACCGGGATGATTCATTCCCATTTCAATCACTGCCGCGCGATGTGCGCTCTCTAATCTGAATAAGGTGAGTGGCACACCGATTTCATTATTTAAATTACCTTGAGTCGCAAGGTAATTATTCTCACCAAATGCCACCGATAAAATTGATGCAATCATTTCCTTAACCGTGGTCTTACCATTACTGCCGGTGACACCAATCACAGGAATAGAAAATTTCTGTCGCCAGCCATTAGCAATCTGCCCTAAGGCATAACGTGTATCAGGCACCACTAGTGCCGGCAAATTCAATCCTTCAGGAATACGCTCAACAACGACAGCGGCGGCACCTTGTGCGCTCACTTCATGTAAAAAATCATGCGCATCAAATCGCTCACCGCGCAGCGCCACAAACAAATTCCCTTTGCCAACTTTCTTGCTATTGGTCGACACACCAACGAAAGAGGCTGGCGCTGTTACGTGCGCACCAGGAATCAAGCTAACTAATTCAGAAAGGCTAGCGTGCATCAATGCCCTCCGAAACGTGTAGCGCGCGTGGCGAGTGCCAACGCAGCATGATCGGCATCGCGAAAAGCTAACTTCTTACCTTTGATCTCTTGATAATCTTCGTGACCTTTTCCGGCAACGAGTACGACATCATTTTTTCCTGCATGGCGAATCGCTGACAAGATTGCCTGTGCACGATCTTCAATCACTTGAATTTTTTCTGAAGGCAGACTTCCACAACCACGAATCATTTGCTCAATGATGTCTGCCGGATTTTCGCTGCGCGGATTGTCACTCGTGATAACCAAATGATCTGCCGCTAAAGCGGCTTCTGTCATTTGTGGTCGCTTACCCGGATCGCGATCACCGCCGCATCCAAACACACACCACAACTGCCCGTGACGCGCATCAGCGACTTGACGCAATGTTTGCAACGCTTTTTCAAGTGCATCGGGCGTGTGCGCATAATCGATGACAGCCAACGGACCCTCTTGCCCACCCAACTGTTCCATTCGACCAGGTACAGCAGTTAGGGATTCCATTTGACGCACGACGCTATTCCATGACAAACCACGAGCCAGCAATACACCGGCAATCGCCAGCACATTACTAACGTTAAATAGGCCTATCAATTGAGTGCGCACTGCGCTCGACCCAAAGGGTGAGGACAACTGAAAATTTGTTCCGTGCTGGCTAACGCGAATATCACTAGCAGAAAGTACAGACACTGAATCGTTCTGTGCGCCTTCAACCGTATATCCAATAACATTGACGTCAGAATGATTGCGGCGTAACTGCGCTAAACGACGCAGGCCCATAGGATCATCTAAATTAAGCACAGCGTGCTTTAAACCCGGCCAATCAAACAAGGCAGCTTTCGCTGCTTCATAGGCCGCCATGTTGCCGTGATAATCCAAATGGTCGCGAGTGAAGTTAGTAAACACGGCGACATCAATATGCAATTCATCGAGTCGGCCTTGAGCCAATCCTATGGATGAAGCTTCGATCGCCAGCGCTTTTGATCCGCGTTGCTTTTGTTGTGCAAGTTGGCGAAACAATTGCACTGCATCGGGCGTGGTTAATCCTGTTGCTTCGAATTTATCGATCTCGCCATTGCGGCACTGCGAAATACCTAAGGTACCAATCACTGCTGTTGGCATTCCTTCACGCGACAACGCTTGACCTAGCCATTGCGTGCATGATGTTTTCCCGTTAGTACCTGTGACGGCTACACTGAACATATCTGCATCGGGCTTGCGATACCATTCATGCGCGATACGTCCTGCCATTTTTGCTAGTTCCGGCACACCGAAATGCGCGATCGTCCACTCAACTTTCCACTGAAACTCATCGCTTATTTCAAACACTATGGCTTTAGCACCCGACTCAATTGCTTGCTGAATATGCTGTCGTCCATCACCTGACTCACCGCGACACGCAAGAAAAATATCGCCGCGCGTAATCCGACGCGAATCGAGCGACAAATTCGCTGAGGGTGCAATTTCTTGCAGCCAGCGAGTCACGTCGATGATGTCGATTACAGCGTTCGCCATCACATGCTCTCCGCAATCGGTTCGGCCGGCATGACGACGTTACTCACGCTAGCATCAGGTGGGACATTCAGGGATGACAAGGTACTTGCTGCGACACTGGCAAACAATGGTGCTGCAACCAAACCACCGAAGTGCTTTCCTGCACCCGGCTCATCAATCATGACGGCGATGATGATGCGTGGATCTGACGCTGGTGCCAAACCCACAAACGAAGCTACATACTTATTAACGTAATGACCATTTTCTAGTTTGTGCGCAGTGCCAGTTTTACCCGCCACACGATAGCCACGTACCTGAGCAAGTGGCGCGGTGCCACCAGGACCCACCACTAATTCCATCATGTCGCGCATTTGATGCGCCGTTTTATCGCTGATGACGCGTTGCGGCGCGGGTAGCTGGGATACTTTTTGAAATGACAAAGGAATCATCTCGCCATTGCGCGCAAAAATCATATACGAACGCGCCACTTGAATCAGCGATACCGAAATGCCATGTCCGTAGCTCATAGTCGCTTGCTCAATCGGACGCCATGTTTTGTAAGGCCGCATACGACCCGCAACAGCCCCGGGGAAACCAACCCG
>CAINAY010000224.1 GCA_903846425.1 uncultured Noviherbaspirillum sp. | reverse complement strand
CTAATTATTTCATCATTTCAATAATTATACAAACGTGGTGATAAAATCAATGCCTTGCTGCGCTCTGTGATATCGGCTTGTCTTTCAACGCTAAGGGAGTCATCAATGAAAGTAGGAATTAATGGCATGGGCCGTATTGGCCGACTCGCATTACGGGCTGCTATGGGCGCGGCTGATCGTCAACCGGATGATCCGCGTGCAGGTAATCGTCTGGAGATTGTTCACATCAATGAAATTAAGGGCGGTGCAGAAGCTACCGCTCATTTGTTGGAGTTTGATTCAGTGCAAGGGCGTTGGCGCGCCGGTATTGAGGCTGTGGATGCGCAGACTATTCGTATCGGTTCACAGACTGTGTCATTTTCTAGCCACGCCAAAGCCGCTGATATACCTTGGGGTGACTTGGGTGTTGATGTGGTGTTGGAGTGCACCGGTAAATTTTTAACGTTAGAGACCTTGCAGGGTCATCTTGATCGAGGTGCTAAGCGCGTCATCGTGGCGGCGCCTGTTAAAGTTGATTCGGTGTTGAATGTGGTGGTGGGTGTGAATCATGATCACTACGATCCTAAAAAACATCCGATAGTTACGGCAGCATCATGTACCACCAACTGTCTTGCACCTGTGGTGAAAGTGGTGCATGAGGCAATTGGTATTCGTCACGGACAAATTACAACAATTCATGATCCGACCAATACCAATGTGATTACCGATGCGCCGCACAAAGATTTGCGCCGCGCTCGCAGCGCTATGTTGAGTCTACAACCCACCACCACGGGTAGCGCTACCGCGATTGCGCTGATTTACCCCGAGCTAAAAGGTAAGTTGAATGGCCATGCGGTACGCGCACCGGTATTGAATTCTTCGTTGACTGATTGTGTCTTTGAGTTACAGCGTGAAACGACCGTTGATGAAGTCAATACACTGTTTGCTGAGGCAGCAAAGGGATCGCTCGCTGGCATTTTGGGTTATGAAATCAAGCCGCTGGTGAGTGCTGATTATGCGCGCGATACACGCAGCGCCATTGTTGATGCCCTATCGACGATGGTGACGGACAAGACGCTCCTTAAAATCTATGCTTGGTACGACAATGAAATGGGTTATGCCTGTCGCATGGTTGATCTAGCGTGTCATATGCAAAGTGTGGGGATTTAAAACTCATGAATCAGTCGGCAAGCGGTATTCGTAATTACCTGATTGTTACCTCATCGTATTGGAGTTTTACGCTGAGTGATGGTGCTTTGCGCATGCTAGTACTGATGCATTTTTTTCGATTAGGGTATTCACCTTTTACCTTGTCGTTTTTGTTTTTGTTGTACGAAGCCGCGGGTGTCGCCGCGAATTTGATCGGTGGTTGGTTGGCGACACGCTTTGGTATTGCACGCATGCTGATGGTGGGTTTGACGACGCAGATCATCGGGTTCTTACTGCTCTCAGCGGTGTCGCCAGAGTGGACCGCGGCTATGTCAGTGGCTTGGGTAGTATTAGCTCAGGGTGTATGTGGCGTCGCGAAAGATTTGACTAAAACAGCTAGCAAATCAGCCATCAAGTTGACTGCAGGTGAGGGTGCAGGACAACTGTTTAAATGGGTGGCGTGGTTTACCGGTAGTAAAAATGCCATGAAAGGTGTGGGATTTTTTATCGGTGGTTTACTGCTGGATCAATGTGGTTTCAGCGGTTCACTCTGGTTGATGGCGTCTGTGCTGTTCGTTGTTTTGATAGCGGTGGTTTGGTCGCTACCAGCGATGATGGGTAAAGCCAAAGCCTCTAAATCATTTAAAGAATTATTTGGTAAAAGTCGTGCGATTAATTTACTCGCAGGTGCGCGTGTATTTTTATTTGGTGCGCGTGATGTGTGGTTTGTGGTGGGCGTTCCTGTCTTTCTTTACAGCCAGGGTTGGAATTTCACCATGGTCGGTACCTTCATGGCCTTGTGGACGATTGCTTATGGTTTGGTGCAGGCCTTAGCACCAAAATTTATACGTCGTAGCGAGGATGGTCTGACTACAGAAGTGCCAGCAGCACGCTTATGGTCATTTTTGTTGATGCTGGTGCCGGCGGTCTTGGCAGCCGTGGTCATGCAACAGATTCAACCTCTGCAGTGGATAGTCGTTGCAGGTCTGGCTGTGTTTGGATTTGCTTTTGCTGTGAATTCTTCGGTACATTCCTACTTAATACTTGCTTACGCAGGTTCAGAGAAAGCGGCAGAGGATGTAGGCTTTTACTATGCCGCCAATGCCTTGGGTCGATTTTTTGGTACCTTGTTATCGGGGGCGTTATATCAATGGGGTGGATTGCCATTTTCATTGACGGGATCGGCGCTGATGCTGGCAAGTTGTTGGGCGATTACACTTGCGTTACCGCTAACAAGAGATGTAGATCAGACCATTGCAGTTCCTGCTGCGACGAGTAATGAGACTGTATAACTGCTAAAAAATGATGAGATTACTGATTGCTTTGTGTGCCGTATTCATCAGTCCGCTGGCAACAGCTGAATGGGTCGAGTTTTCAAAGGGGACTGATAGTAAATATTATTACGATCCTGAGACACTAACTAATAAACGCTATACCCGCGTCATGATTCTGATCAATTACAAAAATAAGAATAAAGCGGATCGATGGGTGTCTGAAAAAACGCTCTACGAAGCAAACTGCAAGTTCAAGCAACTGCGAATGATAAAAATGAGTATCTACGATGGTGAAATGGGCGAGGGGAATATGGTGGGTAGCCGAGTCCGACCAGAAAATTGGGGCTACGTTCCGCGTGATACGCAGTATCTCGATTTATTGAATTTGCTGTGTGGAGGGAAAAACTAAGGCGTATCGTTTATTTGGTTTCGTGTTGAAAAAATGCTGCTTCTGCGGCTGATTCGTTAAGGTAGTGTTCGATATTTCATGCTGAGATCATGGGCTGGATTCTCCGCATTTGTAATATATTCTCCGCAAAAACTGCGGTGAATATTGGCATTATTCTCCGCACAAAGCGCATTAATATAAAAAGGTG
>CAINAY010000223.1 GCA_903846425.1 uncultured Noviherbaspirillum sp. | reverse complement strand
CAGGCCGCATTCGAAGCCGGGCAGGTTGCATTAGTTATTTTTGCGGTGATGATGTCGCTGGTTAGTGCGTTCTATTATTTGCGCGTGATTAAAGTTATGTACTTTGATGACGTGATTGATACGGCTCCCATCAGTGTTCCTATGGACATGCAAATTGTTTTGTCGATCAATGGGGCGGCGACCTTGGTATTAGGTTTGTTGCCGAGTCCTTTGATGAGTGCCTGCCTGCGCGCCATCACTCAGGCGATGTCATCCTGAAGCTGAATTCACTATGAATACCTCAACAGCTGCGTGGCTAGTTATTTTCTTAATGGCGGTGGCGGCTAATTTCCCGTTTGTGACCGACTCTTTTTTTGGTGTGTATCGATTCAAAGGTGCACCCAAGTCGTTTGCTATTCGCCTGTTTGAATTACTAGTCTTGTATTTTTTGTTGCTGGGTATGGCACGTGGACTTGAATCCATGGCCGGCAATGCCTTCCCTCAAGGCTGGCAGTTCTATACCGTGACTATTTGCCTCATGCTAGTACTGGCTTTCCCAGGCTACGTCTGGCGCCATTTGCGTCGGCAGCAGTCCGCCGACTAAGCTAGCTTCGCGGCGGCGACGCTAGCTCTCATTTTTCTATTCATTTCTCGGAGTGCTGATGGACAAACATCTGACGGAATCACCGATCAGTAGTGAGCTTGTTTACGACGGCGCATTCATCAAACTTCGCAGTGATCAGGTTCGTTTACCCGATGGTACGCAAGCGGTACGTGAGTACTTTCGTCATCCGGGCGCGGTCGTCATTATTCCTTTGTTTGATGATGGCCGAGTTGTTATGGAGCGTCAGTTTCGTTATCCCAACGATCAAGTGTTCATAGAATTCCCAGCGGGTAAATTAGATTATGACGAAGACCCATTACTTTGCGCGCAACGAGAATTGCGAGAAGAGACAGGTTATTCAGCGACAGAGTGGCAGTATGTTTGCACCATACATAATGCGATTGCTTACTCGGATGAACATCTGGATATTTATCTGGCCAAAGGTTTGTCTGAAGGACAGCAAGAGTTAGACGTCGGCGAATTTCTGGATGTGTTTACCGTGCCATTTACTGAAGTACTCGAGTGGGTGAGAACAGGAAAGATTACTGACGTAAAAACCATCATTGGCGCTTTTTGGCTGGAGAAGATTCAACGAGGCGAATGGACTCCACCCAAGCGATAGTGGTTATTCGTTTTATTTTTAGTATAAAAAAAACCGCAGATCACTCTGCGGTTTTTTTATAAGCGAAAACAACAAGAGATTAACGTTGTGTCTCGATTTGTACCAGTGGCTCCGATGGTGCGGACACCACGGGCTTGCGCTCACGAGGTGTGCGTACTGTCGGCGCTGACACAGTGGACGCTTCCTGTACCTGACGTAGCTTGTCTGGGTTGGTCACTGCCATGGTCAGACCGGCCGATTTCAATACCTCATCCAAACTCTGTTGGCTGACTGCCTGCGCGACTGGCGCTGGAGTAGGCGCAGATACAGGTGCAGGGCTAGGTGCAGGAGTGACTGCCACCGGTGTAGGTACGAAAACCGGAGCTGGTGTTGGTGCAGCCTCTACCGTTGATGATTCAGCATGAGCATGATGATGATCGTGATGTTCATGTTGATCATCGTGCTTGTGATCATGTGAATGATCATGTGAATGATCATGCTCATGATGCGTACTTGTAGTCGAATGCGTATGTGAATCAACCTGAGTGTACTTAGGCTCAACCGCAGGTGCTTCGGCTGTCACTGTAGATGCAGGCGCGGGGGTATAAGAAGTAGCAGCAGCAGCTTCGCTAGTAAACGTAGGCGCAGGTGAGTAAGTTGCTGCAGTACTCACAGGCGTTTCTGTTGGATAGCTTACATGTGGCTCGCTGGTGTGCTCGATAAATTGCTGCACTACCTCGACGGTATTCGAT
>CAINAY010000222.1 GCA_903846425.1 uncultured Noviherbaspirillum sp. | reverse complement strand
CAATTTTGCCCGGTAGTCGCTTATCTGAATTGAAGTACAACTCACGCGTGTTTATTGAAACAGCGGCACAACTGGCGAAGCGCGATCCAACAATTAAATTTATCGTTCCTATGGCGGGTGAGACGCAGCGCGCCTATTTCGAGCAACTGATTGCACGGCCTGATTTACAACGCTTACCTATAACGATCATAACGGGTAATTCACACGAGGCGATTGCTGCATGTGATGCAGCGCTAGTCGCGAGTGGTACAGCCACACTCGAAGTCGCCTTGTTTAAAAAGCCCATGGTAATTAGTTATCGTATGAATCCAGCTAGCTGGCAAATTCTGCGATTAATGGCGTATCAGCCGTGGGTTGGTTTGCCGAATGTGATGGCGCGCGAATTTTTAGTTCCTGAGTTATTACAAGATCGCGCTAATCCTGCAGGATTGGCGAGCGCATTGTGGGCGCAGATTTCAAATGATCAAAATCGTCAGCGCTTGCGCCGCCGCTTTGTGGATTTGCATCATGACTTGATGCGTAACACCGCTTCTCAGAGCGCGCATGCCGTCATGGAGATGCTCTCTCAGCACGGTAGGCTGTAGGCATGGCATCGAGGCCATCAACCCCTGTCATGCCTTCATTATTCGATATTGAAGGCGAGTTGATATGTGGCGTTGATGAAGCGGGCCGTGGTCCTTTAGCGGGGCCAGTCTTTGCTGCAGCCGTTATTCTCGATCCCAATTCGCCCTTAGCAGGTTTACGTGACTCAAAAAAACTCACCGCTCAACGTCGCGAAGAATTAGCGGTGATGATTAAGCGTGATGCTATGTCGTGGTCCATCGCGCAATGTTCAGAAGCAGAAATCGACGAGCTCAACATACTGCAAGCCACCATGTTGGCTATGCGCAGAGCGATTGAAGGCTTATCAATCACTCCCACGCTGGCGCTTATCGATGGTAATCGCTGCCCAGTTTGTAGTGTGCGTACCGAAGCTATCGTCAAAGGTGACGATAAAGTGTCTCAGATTTCAGCAGCGTCGATTCTCGCTAAAACAGCGCGTGATGCGGCGTTGATGGTGATGCACAAAAATTATCCCAGTTACGCTTTTGATCAGCATAAGGGCTACCCCACTGCATTGCATCTTCAGCGTTTACGCGAGCACGGTGTATCACCCGTTCACCGGCGATCATACGGTCCAGTTCGTGAATTACTTAATCTTGCTAATCGCAGCCAATGACAGCTCGACTCATTAGTTCGCGCGATAACCCTCAATACAAGTTGTTGCGGCAGCTGGCGAGTAGTTCGCAAGCTCGGCGCAAACAAGCTAAGACGCTGCTTGATGGTGTGCATTTATGTCAGGCGTGGTTACAGCATCGTGGCCAACCTGAATTGTGCGTGGTGGGTGAGAGCGCTAGCAGTCATCCTGAAGTAAGCATTGTTTTGAACGATAGCGTCGCATTGGGAGCGGATTGCGTGGTTTTGCCCGATGCCCTATTCGCTGCGCTAAGTCAGGTTGAGCAAGGCGTTGCGCTATTGTTTGTTGTAAGCACTCCAACTAATAAATCGCTCGCATTGATAGATCAGTCGTGTGTATTGATTGATGCCGTTCAGGATCCGGGTAACTTAGGTTCGATACTGCGCACATCAGCTGCGGCAGGCATCAAGCAAGTGATCTGTTCTGAAGGAAGCGTGTTTGCGTGGGCGCCCAAAGTTTTGCGGGCAGGTATGGGGGCGCACTTTCAGCTCGACATTGTTGAGCACGCTAACTTGCAGCAGTTAATCACCACATCAACAGTGCCGGTTTACGCCACCGACTCGCATGCGCAAAAAACGATTTATCAAATGAATTTAACCCAGCCTTGTGCCTGGTTGTTTGGTAATGAAGGTCAGGGCATTTCGCACGAGCTTTTGTCGTGCGTAACAGAGCGGCTCACTATACCCCAGCAAGGGGGTGTTGAATCATTGAACGTTGCGGCGGCGGCGGCGGTGTGTTTATTTGAGCAAAAACGTCAGTGGTTGATGTAGCACTCAATGCGATCAATAAAGCATCAAGCTATCGGTAGCGGCGCTTCTACGTACACCAGACCAGGTGCTATCCATCGCTGTGTTTCCGTTAGGCGTGTCGCCATCTCTTTTGAGCAGACATAATCAAAGCGATAATGCTGGCCCTCGATAATCGCATAGCGATAAATTTGCTGATCAAGATAGTGACCGATGGGATCAATCAGACGCTGAGGCGTTGCTATCGCAATGCGTTTGACTTCCGCACGGGGTCGCAGCGGTTGATGGTAATTTCGCAGATCCGATTGAATAGTCTTGAAACTGTCTTTTAGAGCCCATAGCAATAGCCCAAATCCCAGCCAAAGTATCAGATCGATGGCAATCAGTTCCATGAAGATGCTCCCAAGTAGTCAAGATGCGGTCGCGGTCTGTCGAGCGCCTCCGTTCATGCCTATGTTGGGTTGGTAAGATGGTTTTGTCAGTTGTTCCTTGCGTATCTTTGATAGTCGTCAATACGTCATTCATGGCGTGCATGCCGCGTGCAGTCACCTTATTAATAGGCGCGTCGCTCCAGAGATAATTCTTGCAGCATCATGGTCGCAATTTCTTCAATGGATTTGACGGTGGTGGATACCCAGCGAATCCCTTCGCGATGCATCATTCGCTCTGCTTCGTTGACCTCATAGCGGCAGTTTTCCAGCGAAGCGTATTTACTGCCCGGGCGACGTTCATTGCGTACTTCTGATAGGCGGTCGGCGGCGATTGATAAGCCAAAAATTTTGCTGCGAAAAGGGGCTAAGCCACTCGGAAGTTGGCCGCGCTCGAAATCTTCGGGTATCAACGGGTAATTCGCGGCCTTAATTCCATACTGCATTGCCAGATACAGGCTGGTGGGTGTTTTACCTGAGCGCGATACACCCACCAAAATGACATCCGCCATGGGCAGATTTTTGTGCGACTGACCATCGTCATGCGCTAGCGAAAAATTAATCGCTTCGATACGGCTTTTATAGCCCTCCGCATCCGCCATATTGTGGCTGCGCCCTATGCTGTGAGTTGAGCGAACGCCAAGTTCTTGCTCAAGGGGATCGACAAAGGTTTGAATCAAATCCATATGCAGACCATTCGCTTTACGAACAATGGCTGAGAGCTCTGTCTTGACTAGCGTTGAGAAAATAATTGGACGCTTTCCCTCCAGTTCGGCGGTGTCATTAATCCGGCGAACCGCCTCGTGCGCCTTGTCTATGGTGTCCACAAAGGGCAGGCGAATTTCTCTGAAAATCAGATCAAATTGGGCTAGAACAGAATGGCCGAATGTTTCTGCAGTAATTCCGGTGCCATCCGAGACGAAAAAAACAGTACGGTAATGATTAGTCTTGCTTCCAGCGGTCTGATATTGCATGTGAAATGTATAAATAATTAACGCAAAAAGTGGTGAGGATCGCTTAAAAAAGTCAGTCTAGAGCTGTAAAATGGAGGTTAACTTTTTTTTCGACTGCTTGCACCAAGAATAACAAAACCATCACCGGTTGCGAGGCACTCTATGCAAATTTCTCATCATCAAAAAGGTCGTTGTTATGTCCAACTTGGCAACCACGGGGGTTCATCAAGCCCCTGATAAGGGGGCGGCTTACGTCGTTTCTTTCGAAAACCTGCGCATGACGGATGTCGAATCCGTCGGCGGCAAGAACGCTTCACTTGGCGAAATGATCAGTCAGCTCGCTCATGCGGGCGTGCGAGTCCCGGGTGGGTTTGCAACCACGGCGCAGGCTTTCCGCGATTTCCTCTCTTACAGCAACGGTGGACCATCGCTCGCTGATCGCATTGCAGAGCGGTTAGCGGGTCTGAACATTGATGACGTTCGTGCGCTGGCCGCTGCCGGTGCGCAAATCCGTCAATGGATACTGGATACGCCTTTCCAGCCGCGTCTAGAAAATGAAATTTCTGATTATTATCATAAGCTTGTAGATGATTCTTCAAGTGAAATGTCATTTGCGGTGCGCTCTTCTGCCACGGCTGAAGACTTGCCCGATGCCTCATTCGCCGGTCAGCAAGAGACCTTTCTGAACGTTGTGGGAATAGACAATGTGCTGGAAGCCATCAAGCACGTCTTTTCATCGCTCTACAACGACCGCGCTATTTCCTATCGGGTCCACAAAGGATTTACCCACGCCGAAGTCGCTCTGTCGGCGGGTATTCAGCGCATGGTGCGTTCTGACTTAGGTGCTGCCGGTGTGATGTTTACGATTGATACCGAGTCCGGTTTCAAAGACGTCGTGTTCATCACCTCTAGCTATGGCTTGGGTGAGACCGTGGTGCAAGGCGCGGTTAATCCCGACGAGTTTTATGTCCACAAGCCTATGCTTGAGGCGGGCAAGTTGCCCATCATCCGTCGCAATATCGGCTCCAAGCTGATCAAGATGGAATTTACTGGCGAAGCCAAAGCTGGTCGTTCGGTCAGAACCGTCGATGTACCCATTGAGTTGCGCAATCGTTATTCATTAAACGATACCGAGATCGCTGAGCTGGCAACCTATGCCGTCATCATCGAAAAACATTACGCTCGTCCTATGGATATCGAGTGGGGTAAAGATGGTCGCGATGGAAAAATTTATATTCTTCAAGCGCGCCCTGAGACCGTTAAATCGCAGGAAAACCATTCTGACGTACAGCAAAAATTCAAGCTCAAGGGTAGCGGTAATGTTCTGACCCACGGTCGCGCTATTGGTCAAAAAATCGGTGCGGGTCCCGTTCGTGTGATTAACGATCCGAGTGAAATGGAACGCGTGCAACCCGGTGACGTATTAGTCGCCGACATGACCGACCCGAACTGGGAGCCCGTCATGAAGCGCGCTTCAGCTATCGTCACCAACCGTGGTGGTCGTACCTGCCATGCTGCGATCATCGCGCGTGAGTTGGGTGTGCCTGCTGTGGTGGGTTGTGGCGATGCGACCGAAGTACTCAAAGACGGCACGCTGGTGACAGTGTCGTGCGCTGAGGGTGACGAAGGGCGCATCTACGACGGTTTGTTAGAAACCGAGATCAGCGAAGTAGAACGTGGTGAGTTGCCGAAGATTCCCGTCAAAATCATGATGAACGTCGGCAACCCTCAACTCGCCTTTGATTTCCAATCCATACCTAATGATGGTGTTGGTCTGGCTCGACTCGAATTCATTATCAACAACAACATCGGCGTTCACCCGAAAGCGATTCTCGACTACCCGAACGTGGATGCGGATCTGAAAAAAGCCGTCGAGTCGGTGGCTCGCGGGCATGCATCGCCCAAGGCTTTTTATGTGGACAAGCTGGCCGAGGGTATTGCGACCATTGCGGCGGCCTTCTGGCCGCGCCCGGTGATTGTGCGTCTGTCCGACTTCAAATCGAATGAATACAAAAAGCTGATCGGCGGCTCGCGCTACGAACCGGATGAAGAAAACCCGATGCTGGGTT